>NZ_JRVL01000081.1:0-73593 GCF_054823985.1 Acinetobacter sp. GN11
ATCAGAACTTTTATAATCATTGTTTAGAAGTAAATAAAATTGAGAATATAAAAAAGCCCTGTAGTCTCTCCCAAAACTACAAGGCTTAGCGGCTGTAAGTTTCCTCTTTATACACCTACGTCATTGTAAGTTCGCAGTCTCTCGACTTAAGCTATTATTATTGTGCGATTTTGCCCGACATTCCTTGCCAAGCTCTTTGTGCGTTTATAATCTCAAAAACGTGGGGTGTACTCTAGCAGCAAATATCTCGAATCTATGTAAGCTTTTTCTTACAAGGGTGAAAATATTAAGTTTGGCTTAACGAACTAACCGATTAACTTTCTGAACTAAACCACTTTTCCGTGTCGTACGAACTGTAAAAGACTGTAGTAAAGCTTCGGGATGAACCAAAAGACTTACTACTTTTTTAGCGCGTGTAATCGCAGTGTAAATAAGCTCTTGGCTTAATAAATTCTTTGCAGCCTGATCTAGAACGACAGCAGTGTGTGTAAATTCAGACCCTTGCGATTTATGAATCGTTAAAGCGAATGCACTTTGAATACTTTTAGGTAATCGATTTGCAGCGACCCATTTATTCAAACTTGGAAAATATACTTCAAACTGCTGAGGCTGAGTTCTATGTTCAAAACACAAACCAATGTCACCATTTGAAATACCAAGTTGATAGTCGTTATAAGTCATCATTACCGGACGGCCGACATACCATCCCCCAGCGGTAACTATTGATAACTGTTGCTGTATCCAACGCTGCGCATATTGATTTAACTGCTGCAACCCAAATGGACCATGACGAACAGCCGTTAAAATGCGGTAGTCATCAAATGCTTTTACTACGTTTTGGACCTGTTCAATCGAGCGTTCATCTTTTAAATAATTTTTTAGGCTTTTTACATATCCTTGGAAACCGAGCATGAGCTTCTGATAATAAATTTCAACTTCTGCGTGATTCCCTTCTGGCAAATACTCAAGCTGAACCACATCTGGCATGTCACTTTGTAAAACTATAGGCTTTAATTCAGCAACCTCAACAATATCAATTTCAAACCGCTGCAAAACCTGCTCATGATTGATCTGACTGGTTTGCATTTGAATAAAACGTGCCACCTGCCCAATTAACGCCCCTTCCGCAAAACGGCGACTGGTTTGTAATTGTACTCTGTTGTCAGCCAATGCCTGTATTTGTTGCAAGTCAGCAAGTACTGCACCTACATCAACGGAAGCGAGCTGATTTGCATCTCCTAATAAAATAATTCGACAAGACTCTGGCACAGCCTCAAATAGAAGAGTAGCCAGATTTAAATCCAGCATGGAAGCCTCATCCACAACAATCACGTCATAAGGAAGTGGCTGTTTTTGATTAAACCGTGGTGTTTGGCTATGTCCCATCCCCAATAATCGGTGAATTGTTTGTGTTCCTTGATTCCTTAGTTCTTCACTCACTAATCCAGACTCAAGCAATTTAGGGTCATTAAACGAGTTCTGTAAGGCCTCTTGCATGCGCTGTGCGGCTTTACCTGTTGGAGCAGCCATCGCCACACGAATATTCGGAATTGCTTGGCTAAGCACTGCAATAATACGTGCAAGCGTGTAGGTCTTACCCGTACCTGGCCCACCCGTAATAATACTCAGGCTCTGCCGAGCAACCATTTGTAAAGCTGCCTGTTGATGCGGGTCTGTGAGGAGGCTTATATAGTCTTCACAAGATACTGGTTGAATTAATTGTTGCTTTAATCGACAAATTTGTTCTGCAAGTCGTTGCTCTAGGTGCCAATATCGGTATAATGCCAACCCCTGCTCATCATAGACGCATGGGGCAACATTTGAGGTTGCTTGATCGGCAGATATAGCAAGCTGACCAAGTGCTGCAATTTGCTCAGAACTGACATCGATACAGCTATCGCCTTGTAAGCTCGCTTCAATAAGCTGCTGCAAGTAAGAAGTGGCTTCTGGCACTTGTGATTGCTCAGTAAATGGAGCCTGATTTAAGAAGTTACTCCACGTTGTTAACCAGCTTAAATCGGATTGTTCAGAGCTATTTATATTGTCCACACACTTATCCACCTAGTTTTCCACACGCTTGTCCACATGGTTGTAGACAGGTTTATCCACATGCCAAATATTTGTTAATATTAAAATTACATACTTTATCAGCATTTTTCATGCAATTTTATCCTCAGCAAAATACCCTAAAATGGCATCAAGACGCAGAATAAACTCAATGCTAGGCTGCCAGTAATAATAGCCCTGCTCAGCTTCACCATTCATGCCACGTAAATAAAGATAAGTTGCCCCGCCCAAGTGTTGCTCAATTTGGTAATCCTGCATTTTGACTTGCAAATAGCGATGTAATGCAACGAGATATAGACCTGCCTGTAGCCAATAACTTGCTAAAGACATACTTTGAGCAATGCTATCGCTACGATAATCTGCAAGATCATCCCCTAAATAATTACTTTTATAATCGGCAATGTGGTAACGCTGCCCATCAAAATAAACCAAATCGATAGAACCATTGAGATAGCGTGCCGAACGAGCTTCAAGTAATTCAGGCATATTCAAACCATACTCAGCAAAGAGTTGCTGAACACGTGTCATCGCTAGAACCCGATCTGACAAAGCCAAATAAAAAGGAAATTCTGACAAATGCTGTTCTTGTTGGAGCTGATTTAGTCGAAAACCTTGATAAAGCGGTGTTCGCAAGACATCTTTCAGCCACTCTGCAACTGACTGGTAAAGCAGATTCTCAGCATCTTCTTGCTCTGGGAAGCTCTCTATATATTTATTAAGTAAATCTTGCCAAAGACTACTATAATCATTTTTAAAACGACGACGTATTTCACTTACCCAGTCATCTGAACATTGAAAATCGATATGCTCAAATATTTCATGTAGGAAATTACCAGCAAGCGTTCCTCGAGGGAAATTGCTCTTGATCCAATCAATCGGCTGAGCACTGATTACTTCAGCAGTGTTGATTAAGTCCAACTCATCTTCTGCCAATACAGCATCATTGCTCTGACTCGCCAATAAATCTGTGCCAGCCTTATGTTTTAAATGCTGTGCCAAGTAACTGAAACTGGTTTTCCCTCTTGAATAAAAACGTTGTTCAGGAAACCGTTGTGCTTGTATTTCAATAATACTTGTTTGTTTGGCTAAATGAATTGCCTGTGGAATCTGCTCCAAAACCATTTCATCCGTGCAGCAACGGTGTTGAAAAGGCTCAGTCCTATTTTTCCAAAACGCGAGGCCTGATACTGATTTACCGTCTATATCTTGTAAAAGTGCATAGACGCGGTGACTTGCTCGCGTTAAAGCGACATACCAAAGGCGATTCTGTTCAGCAAGCGCTCGTTCTTCGTGTTGCTTAAGTTCAACTTCATTCAAATAAGTTTTATCAGCAATCGCAACTACACGTTGAGTCAAGGTCTGGCTTGAGTCTGGTTGAACTACATCTTGTGTCGAAAAATTCAGAGTTTTGTTATTTTCTCGAAAGGGCTTGTCTGCACCTAATAAGAAAACAATCTTAAATTCCAGTCCTTTTGACTGGTGAATTGTCATGAGCTGAACACCAGCTTCACTCGACAATTTACGTTCTAACTCCCAATCACGATCAAGAGGAGAACCCAACTGTTTAAGATACCAGTGATAGAGGTTTTGCGCGCCTGAGTATTTCTCACTGTGCTGACTCAAAATTTCAGTTAAATGACGCAAGTTCACCACAACCCGTTCATTATCTTTACTTTGGGCAGCGACCAAATTTTGCCATATATCAAATTGGATGAGACATTGCTGCCACGCTACTAAAAAGCCTTGAGCGGACCACAACTCTCTAATGCTATCAAAACCAGTCATAAACTGGCTTAACCCTTCGGCTGTCTGCTCAAGCTGTAAGAGTTGTTTTAAATCCATGGCAAATAGACGGCTAATTAAAGCTCGCTTCACTTTTGCCTCATCGTAAGGATGAAGTATAGCAGTCAACAAAGCACCAACATCTTGAGCAATCGTGCAATCGAAAACACTTCGTTTTGATGGCCTGTTAACCCGAATTCCTAAACGCTCTAGCTCAAATTGAACTTTATCAAGCCCATCATGATTACGAGACAATACCGCAATATCATCTTCATTTAAGGTTTGGGTCTGAGCATCTTTTTGAAAATATAGTTGTCCAGCATGTGACTGGTTGAGTAGATCTCGAATCTTCCAAGCAACTTGCTGAGTCTCTGTTTCTTTATCTTTGAGCAGGAGCCAGCGTAAAGGATGAGGATTATGATTGTTCTGCTCAATCAGTACTGGATGAGGCCGAGTTCCTGCTCGAATTGGGTCATATTGAACCTCTTCGCCGAAATCAATTTGTCGTTGAAATAAGGCATCGACCACTTCAACCAGATCAGCAACGGAACGATGGTTATGAATTAACTTATATTCGCGGCCGTGTTTAGCTTGAATATCTTTATAGGCATTTAAGAAGGTGAGCATATCCCCTCCACGAAAACCGTAAATTGCCTGTTTTCGGTCACCCACCATAATCATGCAGCCTTTTTGATAACGCTGCGGATGGCGCCAAATACTGGCGAGCATGTCGTCTTGATCTTGGTTAGTGTCCTGAAACTCATCGACCAAAATTAAGGGATAGCGCGCCTGAACAAATACTGCAAAACGTTGCCCCTGCTCGCCCTTTAAAGCATCAGACAGTGTACGGATTTGCTGAGAAAAGGTCGTTTCGCCTTTATTTTGTAAAACCTGCGGTAGTCGTTTTTTAACTTCGACACACAAATAAGCCTTCAAATAAATATGAAGCTGGTCGAACTGTTCGGCGTAGTTTTTCAATACACCAAAGAGTTGCTGGATCTGCTGAACTGTAGTGTGCTGATAAAACCCATCCGAAACTTCTGCCGGACATTTTTTAAAAACTTTCTGATCAGCAATTTGACCTAAAAACTTAAAAACAAGCTCACGCTGTGCTGATAGCGACCCATCAAAAACTAAAATACTGTCGCTTTGCGTTAAAACTTGCAGTAGCTGCGGTAAACATTCACTAAATAGTTTATTAAAAGCGCCGTTTCGAAATACCGTACCGCTCACATGCTTATAGTGTTCGCCATCGAGCTGGTAATAGTGCTCTAAAAGGCTTAAGTCAATTTCTGTGGCTAACTGTTTGAGCTGTGCAAGTTGTTCAAACTGAATGGTAGGTTTTTCGGGAAGTTTAAAATGAGCAGAACTAAAATTAAGTGAGTCTTCGACGAGTTTGACAAAACTATCAACACTCTTAAGTTCACCTGCCAGATACAAAGCATCAATTACAGTTTGAGGCTGAGACTGTATCCATTCACGTAGTACATCATGAATGAGTTGCCGGCTATAGGTTTTGGCATCATCGGTAATTTGAGCGCGTTCAATTTTGCCACTCTCAAAGGCAAACTCACGTAATAGTTTTTGGCTGAAGCTATCGAGTGTCCCTACAAATAGCTCATCGAACTGATCTATAACTAATTTTAAACGCTCACACGCATAGGCAATACGCGTCGCAAAGCTTTTTAAAATATGTTGGAGTAACAAATCAGGCTCTTGCTCGGCCTGCATAAGTAATTCATGTTCTGTAAAACTGCGTTTAGCATCTAAATAACGATACGTTTCAACCAAGCGGGCACGAATACGGCTTTTTAACTCGGCAGCGGCAGCACGGGTAAACGTGGTCGCAATCACTTGTCGAGGCAAGTACTTTTCAAGAAAAATACGGACCATCAAGCTCGATAAAGTATAAGTTTTTCCTGTACCTGCTGAAGCTTCAATTAAGTGTAATCCACTAAAATCAATATCAATAATAGGTTGATAAGACACCTGTACTCTTGAGTTCATGTCTTACTCCGAATGTTGAAATTGAAAAACTGGATGATACAAATCATACGCAAACTCATCACAAGCATGTTGAAGTAAAGCTTGTGCATCTTGTTCTTGTAAAATAAAGCTCCAATCTTTGTGCAACTTGCAAGCCTCATTTTGAGTCATATCCATCGTGGTAAATGACCCTGTTTCATTCCAGTATTTTAACAGCTCAGCATAGCTCTTCTCATCCAGTTTTGCTTTTTCTGCCTGATTTGTTGTTTCCCACTGATATGCTTTGGCTTTTTCTAATGGTTTTAATAATAAGGCTGCTGGTAGAACCAAGGGTTGTTGCTGTGCATGATGCCAGATTTTAAACCATGGTTGTAAATATTGCCGAGCCTGTTCAGAACTTACTCCACTACAAATCACGGTTTGATCGCTAAAAACTACAATACGGCGTTTTTCAGCTCCTGCACTTCCCTCATTAAGATAAGCTAACCAGAGTAGGTATTCTAACCAGACTTTCGCACGTCTTTTTGCCCGAGCGCTTGAAGGCTCCATACTGACCCAATCCTGATTTTCAGACTTTGGAACAGTAATATTCATATGAAGCTGTTTGGCAATTCGCCAAACTCGCTGGGTCGTTTCAGTTACCGCTGGCGCATAATGGTGAAGGCGTTCAAGCAAGCATTCTTGTTCAAAAACACCTTGTTGCCATGCGCTATATTTGACTTTGCCTACAGGCAATTGATCAATTAATACCTCAGGTTGTGCTTGTTGATCAGATTGCTGTAAAAAATGTCGAATTGCATAACGCCCTAAACCATCTAGTAACAAGGGTTCATTTTGGTCGAGCAGTCCGACACTTCCTAAGTTTTCGACACCCAAAGTTTTCAAATATAGTCGTGCGGGGAATGTCACATCCTGTATCCATTGCTGGCTATCTAAAACCAACATATCAGGGGCTTGTAGCGGATAGGTTGTATTTGCCCAAGGTTGACGGTTTCCTGAGACTTGCTGAATTTGTGAAGCAACCTTAAACCAATGATCTTGATAACGAACGACACTTTTTTCTACAGTAAAACCTTTCGGATCGAAGGGCTGTAAATGATGGAGGTGATACAGTTGTTTTAACTGAGCTGGAATCTCAATCCCTTCAACAACTACATTTTCAGGTACATCGTCTTCGGCTTTTACAATCAAAGCAAGGTGTTCACGGAACTCTTGAAGAATACTGGAAGGTTCCCTCACCTCACCATCATTCACATCAAATCCGTTATAAAACAGCCATAAATTTTCTTGGGCTAATAATAATGCATCTAAAAAAGCACCCTGATCATCTTCAAGACGAGAACGGTCTCCTAACTGTTGGCGCAATGCATCCATTAAATCAAATGGAACATGTGTATCACGGTTTGGGAATTGCCCTGCATCAAGATTTAACATCACCATTAAGCGATAAGGGAGCGGCCGAATATGTCCAATTTGAGCAAAGGTAATCTGCCCAGTCGGTTCCGCTTGTGCACTTTGGCTTTCTAAGGTCCGTTGAATTTCTTCAATAATATAAGGTAGAGGCAACGTAATTTTGCGCAAAGTTCCTGTTTCTGTCTCTGCGTAATAGCTTGCGAGCGTCAACATTCGCTCTTGTTTTTTTACGATTTCCCGAACAGCTTTTAAAGCAGCAATCCCAACCTGCTCAAATTCGACAATATCTTTACCCAACACTTGGAGCCAATATTCAACTGTATAAACTTGCCCCTGTTCATGCAAAGTTAACCAATCACGGCGCTCATTCAAATCTTGATAAATCTGAATGAGTGTACCCACCAATTCAAAATCACCTGGTTGAACTTTGGCATAACTCAGCACCTGATTAAATGTCGCATGCACAGGTACAGCAATGCCAAGAGCCAATCGCTCTAAAGCAAATTTAAAGCTATATCGGTAATCATCATCACCTTCACACAAACTGCGCTTGAGATGCTCTGCATCTAGCCCTCGTTTAAACCCTGCATCGGCCAGTAAATTTAAAATTCGTTCAACCTGAACATATTCAAGTTCGTATCGTTGCTGAGTCGCATGCAAGCTTAACCAGTCAGCAAAATCATCAAAGCTAAAACGTCCTTGCATTAGCTGAATACGCCCAATCACAGCACGCCATGCATTCAGTGCATCGAGCGATGCAACACCTGAAATTTTCACTGGTAAATGCACACCCTGCTCTGTGGCAGTGGCGGGAAATACACTCCGAATTAAAGGTTCTATGTCAGCCAAATTAGGAACTAAAACTAAAATATCATTTGGACGACGCGGCTGCTCATGTGCTTTGGCCAACCAACCAATCAATTGCTCTTTTAATACTTCAAGCTGACGTAAAGTAGAATGGCAAACATGGATCTGAATAGAGTCATCGTCTGAAGCAAGCTCATATTGCTTAGCTTGGGGTTCCACCAAATGCAAGATATCGGACTGAACTTTACCGAGTAAACTTTCAGGGAAATCATCCACAAAAGCATCTACCCATTTACCCTCTTCACCCGTAGATAAATTTGATAATAGTGAAAAGTGGTCGCGGGCTTGTTTACCCAATCTCGTTAAAAGCGGATGTCTGGACTCTCGCGCTTCAGCATTAAAATTAAGTGTGAATTTATTAAAGAAATCGCTAATTTCAGTATCAGTTGCCTTCGGATTTTTCGCAATAAAGCGCTCTTTCACCCCTAAGTCATACCGCTGTTTCCACAGTGGATCGACACTATCTGCCCAATATTCTTGTGAAGGATTATAGTGCAAAATTAGTACATCAATATATTGCCCTAAACGACGTAAGAACTGTAATTGGCTTGGCGGTAAATCCAATAATGTAAAGATCACTACCTGATGAGGTAAGCTTGAAATAGCGCGCTTACCGCGATCTGGATGTTCGATTTCTTGCCAAAACAACGCATCAATTTGCTGCATCTGTAAAAAGTCATCATGAAAATGTTGCTGCCACAACCACCGCTGCCAACGTTCTAGCTCTTGAGTTTGATGCAATACAAAAGCAGTCACTTCTTCATCTTTTTGCACAATATATTTTTCAATATCGAGCGCTCGCCCTTGCCCCCAAGCAGCCAACCAGTTTTCCGGACACGTACAGCTATTTTCACAACCACGCTGGCATTGCCCACGATAAATCATATAGTTGCTAAATAGGTCGGCAACCTGCTCAGCCACCCAATACAGCATTTTCTGTTTTTTTAATTGTTTATCTATACCTTGCTCAAGTCGGTCTGCGCTGTCATAAATGCGCTGAACAATAGAATGGAGAGGATGTGAGGTATCTATGCTAATTGCATCAGGTTGTATAAATTCATACAAAGCCTGATGAACCCGCCATTTAAAAATTAAACGTGGAATGTTCGCTTTACGGACCTGTTCTTTATGGGCAGTTAAAACTTGCTGATAGGCATACCACTGGAAACCTCGTACCCGTTGATGAAACTGGTAATTGGCACTCATGCCTTGCTGTTCTGCAAGTTTCTGTATTAGCCACTGCTCAACCGCAGGACTTGGAACAACAAAATGCTGTGTTTTCAAAACCTGTAACGGATGCGTTGAAGTTTGCGAGGTAGACGCTAATACACCTTGCAACAACACATCAATACGTTGACTTTGAATAACATGAATCCCCATTTATTTCATATCCTGCTTGCATAATTTATGCACAAAATCATAAACATTCATTACTATACAACTGAATCTGACTATGTCACGTTGGTTTAAACACAGCATAATTTAACTTTAGGTGTCACTTACACTTGGTTTGAATGACGCCATCAAGAAACTTACACAGGTAGACATTATGAAAATTGATAACATTCCTGACTATATTGATCCTAGCCTAAATCTGGAAAAAATTCGCGATGAGTGTCATGACCTCATCAAAAAAAGAGCTTACGTCTCAGCAGGAGCGGCAATTGTACCCATTCCTTTTTTAGACGTGGTGATAGATTTGGGAATTTTGTCGTACCTTATTCCAGATATCAATTCCCGTTTTGGTTTAGCACCTGAACACGTGAGTGTCTATGATCCAAAAACCAAAACAATTCATTGGGATGAATTACGCAAACGCGGTTTTGAATTTTCAGGCTTTGTGGTCGCACGGACTACCGTTAAAAAAACATTTAATGGCTTTTTTGGCAAAATCGTAACAAAGCAGGTGACTAAATTTATACCGCTAGGCGGACAAATTGTAGCAGCAAGTTTAGGCTATTTCATGATGAAAAAAATAGCAGAAACTCACATGCATGACAGTTACAATCTTGCAAAACGTATTCAGCAAAAAGATCGTAGCACCATTGTAAATTAATGCATGCGTTATGGCTGAGAGCTTAATCTGCTCTCAGCTGTTTTAAAACCGCCCTTAATACTTCTAAACGTGCCGTATATTTATCATCAGTTGCAACAACATACCAAGGTGCGTAGTCGGTACTGGTTCTCTCAAACATATCTGCAGCTGCTTTTAAATAATCATCCCACTTATCACGATTACGCCAATCTTCTGCGGTAATTTTAAAACGTTTATGCGGTGTCTCTTCTCTGGCTTTAAAACGTTGTTCTTGCTCATCTTTGCTAATTGCCAGCCAAATTTTCACTACAATCGTTTGACTATCAAATAAATCTTTTTCAAAACGATTTATTTCATCATAGGCACGCTGCCACTCTAAAGGCGAAGCAAAACCTTCAACACGTTCAACGAGCACTCGCCCATACCAAGTCCGATCAAAGATCGTGATTTTTTCAGCCTCATTAATACGGTTCCAGAAACGCCATAAATAAGGATGTCGTGCCTCGTACCGTTCAGGAGCGCCAATACAATGAATATCATATTCGCGCGGGTCTAAGTTTTTAACAATTCGCTTAATTGCTCCACCTTTACCGGCAGCATCCATTCCCTCAAAAGCAATGACGACATTTCGTTTATCGAAACGCATGGCATCAGCAATTTTTTTGCTTAATTTATCGAGCTCTTTTTTATATTCGGCTTTATCAAGTGGTTCATTAGAAGGTTTTAATAAACTCTCTGGAATTTTAGCCTGCTGCCATTTTCCTTTAACTTCGGTTTCATGATCAGGAAGTTGGCGCATGTGTTGTAAAAGGTACTGAGCAAAAAACTGATCACGCTGGTTTTCATCTTCACCATCAATAATGTACCAATCGTCGGTAAAGCGACGGCGTAACTTTTGCAAAGTGTCATATTGTTTTTTATTACGCCAGTCTAAGCCGTGAAGCTTATGCCAGTGTTGCTCAGACGGGTCAATTTTGTCTAACCGTTTTTGTAGTGATTTCCATGGAAGATCGAACCAGACTTTAACCACATCGACATAGTTATTTTTCAAATCTTGCTCAAATGCCCGCATATTTTCTACGTAAGCATCAAATCGCGCCTCATCTAAAGGTTCAGATACATGCGTTGCTGTGACGAGCAAATCGCTATACCAATTGCCAAACATCACCACAATTTGACCTTCGGTAGGAATAAAACCCGAATAAGATTGCCAAAATGCTTCTGTATCTGTGAGCACACGTGGCGCATCTGCTTTTACTCGCAAATATCTAGGGTCTAACCACTCGCGAAGCTGCTTAACCGCTTCCCCTTTACCTGCCAGCTCAATACCACTCATTAAAATCAGCGTGCTTTTAGCATTGGGCTTTCCCCGACTTTCTTTTAACGCATATTGGGCTTCAATCAAGTCAACTGAAAGCAGTTCTTCATCTCGAATTTCAAATTTTGGTTGTTGTTCACTCATAGTCCAAGGCTCTAATATTTTATTGTTTAATTTCGATGATCTTTAACTTATGCGGTTAAATGATGAATTGCTATACAAATTATGTCATTGCGACAAAATTCCATCTAAAAATTGACGCATGAATCATTTTTTTTACATCTTCTCGCCATAGTACAAGGTTACAATGCCTTTTATGATTTTTTGCAAATAGCCCAATATTAGAGCCTTAAATGTCTAAACTCGCTGCTTTTGATGAACTTTTACAACAATATAAAACATTTAATTATCACGACAATCCAGTGCTTGCCCAGCGTTTGCAAGATGTACAAACATGGCTAAAAGAGCGGATGAAAGATACGCATCACGACTTTTTTAATCTGCCTGAACACAAACTCATGTCAGAGTATTTTTTAAATCGTTTATATGGTGGTCCAGAGTTTGATGCTCTTGCAGCTCAAATTGAACGCTTATTGAAATATGCTCATAAAGCAGAAAAAGTATTGCCTGAAAATGCAATTAAAACTGGAACTAAATCGGTAAGTTTGGCTGTGCTTGCCACTCAGCTTGATGAACAAGTAGCGATACAGCTTCTTGAGGATTATCCAGCAGATACAGTGTTAACCGATGAGATTATGCGTTTAACGCTAACCAAACTTGATCAGGCAGAAGCGCGTTATCAACAACTTGCTCTTCTTGATGATTTAGGCGCAGCACTAGATAAATATATGCGCTCATTTATGATGTTTACGGCTTTTAAAATGTGTAAAGGTATTGCCCAAAAATATCATTTCGAATTGATGTATGATTTTATCCAAGATGGTTTTAGCGCAATGAAACCGTTAAAATCAGCCGAGAACTTTATCAAGACTTTTACTGAAAAAGAACGCCAGATTATTGAAAATGTACATTCAGGGCATCCGAATCCGTTTAGAGTGTGATAAGGTCGGCACAGAGAAAAAATCAACCTTACGAAGTTGAGATTTTATTCATTATATTTGCATGATGATGCCTGTAAAAATAGACAAAATCTGTCATCATGCAGAACTTATTCCGTTTCACTTGAGTTTGAGTCTAGGAGAGACAATATGTCTAACGAAAACCAAAAGCCAACATCTCCAACTGAGCAGGCACAAAGTTCAGACAAAGTTAGCCCATTCCTAAGCTCACCTTTACCGCAAGGTACCCCTCAAGGGCAACAACAAACTTTACAACAAACCCTAACTGATACACCGGTTAACGGTTCTGTACCAAAATATAATTTACCACGTGGTGCTAGCAATACTGGCAACGTGGGAGAAACCACACACTTTGGTTTCTCGACTGTTAAAACTGAAGATAAAGCTCAAAAAGTTGCAGAAGTATTCCACTCGGTTGCAAGTAAATATGACTTGATGAATGACTTAATGTCATTTGGTATTCACCGTCTATGGAAACGCTTCGCAATTAACATGTCTGGCGTACGCCGTGGTCAACACGTATTGGATATTGCGGGTGGTACAGGCGACTTAGCAAAAGTATTCAGCCGTGAAGTTGGTCCTCAAGGTCATGTCGTTCTTTCAGACATTAACGAATCTATGCTCAATGTGGGCCGTGACCGTCTAATTGACGCAGGCTGTACAAATGTTGACTTCGTACTTGCCAATGCAGAAACATTAGAACCTTTTGCAGATAACAGCTTTGATCTACTCACCATTAGTTTTGGCCTACGTAACGTGACTGATAAAGATGCAGCGCTTGCATCTATGTTCCGTGTGTTGAAGCCAGGTGGTCGTTTACTTATTCTTGAGTTTTCTAAGCCTGTATTTGAGCCATTTTCAAAACTTTATGACCTCTATTCATTCACTGCGTTACCAATTATGGGTAAGTTGGTTGCCAATGATTCAGAAAGTTATAAATATTTGGCTGAATCAATTCGTATGCATCCAGACCAACGTACCTTAAAAGGTATGATGGAAAATGCTGGCTTCCAGAACTGTGACTATCACAACCTTACTGCTGGTATCGTTGCCGTTCACCGTGGCTTTAAACTGTAAGGGATAACGATATGTGGTCGATTCTGGCACTCGGTGCAGTCGAACGTATCATTCATCATCTGATCGATCTGGATGCGGTTACGCGCATTCAGCTTAATCAGTTACAGGGCAAAATGTTGCGTGTTGTGATTGATAGCCCGCAACTTTCTGTCGATGTATTCTTTGACCAAGAAAAAGTACGTCTTGAACCTACTGCAACAGGGCACAGTGAAAAGCCTTCTATTTTTGAACAACGCCCTTTTGATGCGCAATTCAAAATTTCTGAAGCAACAGCAACTTTGCATGTTAAAGATGTCGTCGAACTGATTAAATTATTGGTCAGCGATCCAGATCAGATTGGCAATATTCCATTGCAAGGTGACTACCACCTACTACAAGATATTCAAAAGATTATGCAGCAAGCTGAACCAGATTTAGCTGCGCACTTATCAAGATGGGTAGGTCCTCAACTCGCCCACGAAATTGGCAAGATTCAACTTGCACCAAAACATTTAAAACGCTCTCTTCAAAGTCATCTATTTTTTGCAGAAGATGCATTAAAAGAAGATAGCGGTCTATTTGCCCCTCGTTGGGAAATGGATGATTTAACTCAAGCAACTCGCAAGCTTAATCAAGACATTGACCGTCTAGAAGCAAGATTGCAGCAACTCAACACACAACTACAACCCTCTCAATACTAGGTAAGACTGTATATGATTCCGCACGTTTCACGGTTACTCGAACTTTGGCGTATTGCAGCGCACTATAGACTCGATACGTTGTTCCCTGCGGATGAATTACCAGTTAAAGCTCAACGTGCATTAAGTGTTATTAAAATGCACCCAGCTGCATGGTCTAGTCGCGAACGTAAAAATCCTTTAAAGCTCAAAGAAGCTTTAGAAGAGATGGGGCCGCTCGCAATTAAGCTTGGACAATTACTGTCAACTCGACGTGATTTGATTCCACCTGAAATACTTGCTCAATTGGTCTTACTTCAAGATCAGGTAAAACCGTTTGATATCAATGTTGCCAAACAACGTATACAAGAATCGTTAAAAGCTGACGTAAATACCTTGTTTGCACGATTTGATGACCAGCCATTAGCAGCTGCTTCAATTGCACAAGTTCATACTGCTGCTTTACACGATGGTCGAGAAGTTGTTGTTAAAGTGACTCGCCCCGACATTCGCAACCAAATTTTGCAAGACTTTGAGATTTTGGCATGGTTAGGCAACACACTAGAAAGTCGCCTTGAAGCTGCTCGTGCCTTACATCTCTCTGAAATTATTCAAGACTACCGCCAGATTATCTTAAATGAGCTGGACTTGAGTATCGAAGCAGATAACACTCGTCGTATGCGCCATTATTTTACTGGCTCAACCATGATGTATGTGCCTGAAGTCTACATGGACACCAAAGATGTCATGGTGGCAGAGCGTATTACAGGTGTTCCTATTTCAGATACGGCGACTTTCGACCGTCTAGGCATGGACCGTGCACAACTTGCAGAAAAAGGATTAACCATTTTCTTTACGCAAGTATTCCGCGATAACTTTTTCCATGCCGACATGCACCCCGGCAATGTCTTTGTAGAAACAATTAACCCAAGCAATCCACGCTTTATTGCACTCGACTGTGCAATTATGGGCGAGTTGTCTAAGCATGACCAGATGACCATTGCCCGCATGTTGCTTGCTGTAATGAACAGCAACTTTATGCAGCTCATTCAAATTGTGCATCAAGCTGGCTGGATTCCACCGGGTACAGACCAAGATGCGCTATCGCGTGAAATGCGTCGCACCGTTGGTCCAATGGTATCTAAACCAATGGATCAACTTGATTTTGCTGGCATCTTGATTCAAGTGATGGATATTGCCCGTCGATTCCATTTAGAGATTCCACCACAACTCATGTTGTTGTTAAAGACTTTAGTGCATGTCGAAGGCCTAGGGACCGATCTTTACCCGCAGCTCGACATCTGGAAATTGGCAAAACCAATTTTGACTGAATGGGTCAAGGCCAACATGAATCCAGTCAAAAATATAAAAGAGTTAGGACAGCAACTACCTGACCTGCTTTTAGGTGCTCAAGATTTCCCAAGCTTAATTGTCGATAGTTTAAATGGTTTAAAAAATCAGTCTGCTTGGCAAGACCGTCAGTTACGCGAAATGCAGCAACTTCGTTTGCAAATGGAACATCAACAACGCCGCAGCTGGATGTTCGGCAGTAGCATGCTAATTTTACTTACCATCGCGATTATTAGTCCTTGGTTTGTTTCTATTATTTTAATTGTGCTAAGCAGTTTATTGGCTCTTTGGCGTATATTGAAATAACTTCTAAATCCCTTGTAAGTGCAAGGGATTTTTTTATGGCTAACTTTAATTTTTAAAAAATATAGATCGCTTATTCGTTCATTGCTAAATTAGCGCTCATAAATGCTTGAAAAGAACAAACAATGAAAACACCTCATTTTGCCATTATTGGTGCAGGTACTGCAGGTTTAGCCACTGCGATTTTGCTCGCCCGTGAAGGTAATAACGTTACTATTTTTGAACAAGTTGATGAGTTATCTCCAGTAGGTGCAGGTTTATTACTACAACCTGCGGGCTTAGCAGTATTTGAACATTTAGGTGTGCTCGATAAGGCTCTAACATTAGGAGCCACAGTAACGGGGCTAGAGGGGCAACTTCCCAACAAGCGTCTTTTAGTTAACAGTCACTATCATGAAGCTTCAACAAATCTTTATGGTTTAGGTATTCACCGTTCTACTTTATGTCATGTTCTCACCCAAAAACTTAGTGAATATTCAAGCCAGATTACTTGGCGCATGAACCATTCTGTTGAAAGCTTTGAAGAACATAATGATGAAGTTCGACTATTCGGAATTCATCAAAGTCAAAAGTTTGATGCTCGTTTTGATGCCGTACTTATTGCCAACGGTGCGCGTAGCCAATTACGCCCCAAAGCATGGGTAAAGGTTGACCAAGCCTACCCTTGGGGTGCGGCGTGGAGTATCGTACCTGAGTGCCAAGTACTCGATTCTGAAATTCTGCATCAATTTTATGATCGCTCGAAGATTATGATGGGAATTCTTCCTACAGGAGCGATTCCAACAGAACCTAAGCAGCGCCTTTCAAGTATCTTCTGGAGTTTACCTACTCCACAATTACAAAGCTTCTTGCAAGATGAGCAAGCTAAACAAACTTGGTTAAAGCAAGTGTCAGAGCGTTGGCCCAAAGTTGCAGAATGGCTAAAAGAGATTTTATATGACAGTCAAACGCAACCTAAATGGCTATCTGCAAACTACCGTGATGTAGTTATGACTCAATTTGGTCAAGGCAGAATTGGTGTGATTGGAGATGCAGCTCATGCAATGAGTCCACAGTTGGGGCAAGGTGCAAATATGGCTTTATTGGACGCTTGGGCTTTTTCCCAGTCATTGCAACAAGCCAAGAAGAACCAGAATATTGACTGGCCCCTGCTCTGGCAGCATTACCACCAGCTTCGGCGCTCATCCACCCAGTTTTATCAATTTTTTAGTCGCCTATTAACGCCCCTTTATCAATCTGACCATTGGTGGGCTGGAGGCTTAAGAGATCTTGTTTTTCCTTGGATGTATCAAATTCCTTATTTTCGAAAGGAAATGGCAATCACGATTTCGGGCTTAAAGACTGGTCCATTCCAGCAAATTGATTATGATCAAATCGCACAAGCACCTAAAGAAAGCCGTGCGTTTCATTTAAAAAGTGAATCTTTGTCTGACTATTAACCCCACCAAATGATAGTGAGTAACACATGAAAATTAGCCATCTTGATCATCTTGTTTTAACTGTTGCAGACATTGAAAACACCTGTAATTTCTACCAAACCGTGCTGGGGTTTAAGGTCATCACCTTTAAAGGTGATAGAAAGGCTCTACAGTTCGGAAATCAAAAAATAAATTTACACCAGCAAGGTAACGAGTTTGAACCTAAGGCATTACAGCCGACTCCCGGATCTGCTGACCTATGTTTTATTTCAGAAACTCCCATTTCCGAAGTGATTGCGCACCTTAATCAATTAAATATTACAATTGAAGAAGGACCCGTTGAACGTACGGGTGCAATGCATCCTATTCTTTCAGTTTATATTCGCGATCCAGATCAAAATTTAATTGAGATTTCAAATATCCTCACGTCTTAGCCATTTGAATAAGATACCGACTGGTAAGCGTTACAAGATGTTCATTACTCTGACAAAGACAAAAAGCGCAAAGAATTTTTCCGCAAAGCGACGTTGATGCCGTACACTATACAAGCTATTTTTTAGCATCTGATTGAAATCAATTTATAGTTCATATTTCTTTGGTGATTCCTCATGAATAACACGCAATGGCTCGATGAAGTAAAATTTAACGAACAAGGTCTTATCCCTGCCATTGCTCAACATCATCAAACCGGACGTATTTTGATGGTGGCGTGGATGAACCGTGAAGCACTCGCGCTCACAGCAGAAAAAAATCAGGCTGTTTATTTCTCTCGCTCTCGCCAAAAACTTTGGCACAAGGGTGAAGAATCAGGACATTTCCAAACAGTTTATGAAATTCGTCTGGACTGCGATGCCGATGTCATTGTCTTACAAATTGAACAGCACGGCGGTATTGCATGCCATACAGGTCGTGAGTCTTGTTTCTACCGTAAACTTACCCCACAAGGCTGGGAAATTGTCGATGCACAGTTAAAAGACCCTACTGCAATTTATGGTGACAAAGCTAAAACTGAAGCACACAATCATGCTCACACCACAGAACAAGTCGATGTACTTGCTCACTTAGGGCAATTGATGCAAGAGCGTAAGCAAGCTGAAGCTGATACTTCATATGTTGCAAGCCTCTACAAAAAAGGCATCAATAAAATCTTAGAAAAAGTAGGTGAAGAAAGTGTAGAAGCAATTATTGCTGCTAAAGATTTTGCCGCCCAAGATTCAGAAGCACACTTAAACGATCTCGTTTATGAAACAGCAGATTTGTGGTTCCATACTATTGTCATGTTGGGTTATTTCGATCTTAATCCACAACTTATTATTGAAGAATTGGCCCGTCGTCAGGGTTTATCTGGTTTAGTTGAAAAAGCTAACCGCAACAAGGTATAAAATCACTCAGTGTCGAATATTGAAAAACCTAAAGCCACCTATGAGCAAGCGATTGCCATAGACAACGCACGTCTTGGGCAATCATTTAAAGTGATTGCCTATGCAGGTACAGGTAAAACTACTACTTTACAAATGATTAGCGATGCCATGCCTGAGCGGCGCGGTATGTATTTGGCATTTAATAAAGCGATTGCTGGTGAAGCCCAAAACAAATTTCATCGCAATGTCGACTGCCGTACTTTTCACTCACTTGCTTTTCGTAGCGTGCCACGTGGCGTAACTGACAAATTACGTCTACCGCGCTTAAGTCCAAGTTTTATTGCTAAAGAATATCGACTAGAGCCGATTACTTTACGACGCATGATGGGTGGGCGTTACGAGAAATATGTCTTAATGCCAAGCCGACTAGCAAGTCTTGTCGCAAATGCGGTGGGTTACTTCTGTTCAACGAGCTCTCAATATCCGGCACCTCGACATATTCAGGCACCCAACTGGTTGCATCAAGACGATATTATCGAATTACAAAATCACCTTTACCCTGCTGTGGAACGACGTTGGTTAGAATCGATTGACCAAAACCATCAAGCTGGTATTGGGCATGACATTTATCTCAAACTTTGGGCATTGTCTGAGCCAAACATTCCTACTGACTATGTATTGTTTGATGAAGCACAAGATGCTGACCCTCTAATGCTAGGCATTTTGCTTCGCCAAAAAAATACTCAAGTTATTTATGTCGGTGATGCACATCAACAAATCTACGCTTGGCGTGGTGCAATTAATGCCATGCAACAATTGCCCTTGCCGGAATCTCGATTAACCACTTCTTTTCGTTTTGGCGAAACGATTGCCGATGTAGCCAATGCACTGCTTGGTGGTTTAAATGAAACTGTTCCCTTGCTTGGTAATCCAAACCAGAAATCAAGTGTAGTGAATAAACCGCATACCAAAATGCGTGATGCGATTTTATGCCGCACCAATGCTCGTGCAATGGAACTTTTACTGGCAGGCTTAGTTCACGGCGATAAAGTGAGTTTGCAGGCGGATCATCAAAAACTAAACCGTTTTGTAGACGCCGCAAGCCTCTTAAAGCAAGGCAAACGAGTTACTGACGTTCCTGAATTGGCGTGGTTTAACTCATGGCACGATGTACATGAGTACTGTGAAACCAATGAAGGAAGCGATATCAAACCATTGGTTAAACTGGTTGATGATCACGGCACTGACCCACTAAAAAAAGCACTTGCAAAGATTACTCCGCTTGAGCAAGCTGATTATGTCATCTCCACAGCTCATAAAGCGAAAGGGTTAGAATGGAACCGTGTTCATATTGAAGATGACTATCAATTTAAAATTAATGGCTTAGAACACAAGATTACAGATGAAGAGTTAAGATTACTTTACGTTGCCTGTACTCGTGCTAAAGTAAGTCTAAATATCCATCATCTTTATGATCTGATACAACAATTAAAACTAAGGGCGCCTTTAAGTCTTCGTCAATCGGTTGGTTGAAGCGCTCATAATTAGGTGAGCCTATGCAACTTGAATCTATCCAATTTAAACATATTGCTCTGTTTCACGATCTTAAAATACAGTTTCAATATGAAAAACAGCCGATTACCTTAATTTTAGGTGAACAAGCAACGGGTAAAAGTATGTTACTCAAACATACTTACCATGCTTTAACTTGGTTCCCAGCCCGTTTTAAAGATTTACGTAGCCCCGGTATTGTTATGCCTGACCAAGACATTACTCAATCGCGTCTACAATCAAAAATCGAAGTAACCGTTCAGGTCCCACCAGAAATTGGCTCTTTACCTGAAAGTACCTCTGCTCAAGAGGTAGATTCTTCGCTGTGTAGCTGGAAACTTTTTAAAACTCTAAATTCAAGTGGCTTTGGAATCAGCCAAGTTGAAACTCAGCAACTTGACCAGACTACGGCTCTTTATCAACAAGTTATCAAAAAAGATCCGTTACAAGGATTGCCCTTAGTCGCTTACTACCCAGCCGAGCGATTTGTAAATGATATTAATCTACTCAATAAAAACTTACCCGGCATTACTCAAGCCATTTCAGCCTATGATATTAGTCCAGTTCCGTTCACAACCTTCACGCGTTTTTTTGAATGGTTACGTGAAATTAGTGATATCGAAAATGCTCAAGCTGCGCATCTCGTACAACGTATTATCTCTAAGCAATCAGATTTACAAGATCAGACAGAACTATTAAATGAACTTCAAAAAGAGTTAGCTGGGCAGCCTCAACAGCTCACTTCACCTAATCTCTACGCACTTAAAAATGCATTAAATATTGTTTTGCCCGAGCTCAAAGACTTATATTTGCAATATCAGCCTAGGCTTCAACTCATGGCTGACTATGATGGCCAAACCCTACCTTTTCAGCAACTTTCCAACACCACAAAAACATGGATTGCTTTAGTAGGCGATATTGCCCGCAGGCTCTGTTTACTCAATCCGTTAAGCCTAAATCCTTGCCTAGAAGGTGAAGGAATTTTACTAATTGATCAAATTGATGCACAACTTGACGCACAGCATTGTTCAGAAATTTTAAACAAACTCCATCAAGCATTCCCACGCTTACAAATTATTGCAACTGGAAGCCGTGAAGAGTTACTAGAACATGCCTCAGCCTATCAGTGTTTAAAATTAGAGCATGGTAAAATTAGCCATCTTGATTTAAATACCACCAAACAACAGCTTGAACACATCTATACATTACTCCAAAGAAGCGAGGCATTAGTTCCACATATAGAAACACAACTTCCAAGCTTAATAGACCCGACTCCCTCTCCTGCACAGGTTGATATTTTATTTCAGCAGATTCAGGGTTTAAATGAACAACAAAAAAATGAATTGCTACGCATGATTCATGCAGGAGACACACCAGAAGAAAGTCCTTCTGTTTAAATTTTATAATCAATCGACTCTGTTTTGAAAATTAAAAAGCAGGGCCACAAAATATATGGTTGAGTCAGATTTTTTAGCTTCAAAAATAACTAGATGTTGTTACTACATGTAATAACATCAGATTTTTACTGCTTTTTTAGTGTACAATAAATTTCATTTTGCGTTTTTATTCTTCAAGTTGCGCAATACAACTTGTTTCTCGCTTTATTTTCTAATTTGGTTGGGTTTTCAGAATAACAAAGCCTTGGAACTCTCTTTGAATTCCTATCTATTCTGAAATTAAAAATTCACCTTTAGGTTTCGGCCTAAATCACATATGGATACGAGTGTGCTACCGATAATTATCTTATTACCGTTAATATTAGGCACCACCCTTGTTTCATTGCTTCAACGATTTTCGCGTGGAGTAACGGCTTTAGGGGCAATTGGAGTCAGTTTAACCAGTTTTGGTTTATTACTGGCTCAAGCTAAAACTGTGCTTGGTGGTGCAAGCATTCAACAAAGCTGGGATTGGTTACCTCAATTAGGAATTAATCTAAGCTTCCGACTCGATGCTCTTGGTTTACTATTTTCTTTACTTATTACCGGTATCGGTACCCTCATTTATATATACGCCTACTACTATCTTGGCCCTAAAAATTCTTTAAGCAAACTATATGCTTTACTCATGCTGTTTATGGCAGCAATGCTGGGTATTTCGCTCTCTAATAATCTTATTATTTTATTAGTCTTTTGGGAGCTCACCAGTATTTCATCTTTTTTATTAGTGGGTTACTGGAGTCATTATGAAGCTGCTCAACGCGGCTCTCGAATGGCACTCACCATTACAGGGATGGGCGGTTTGGCGTTGTTGGGTGGATTTGTTCTATTAGGACAAATCACTGGAACCTATGAAATTAATGACATCATGGGTATGAAAGATGCCATTCAAGCCCATTCCCTATTTATTCCAATGTTATTGCTTATTTTGCTTGGTGCATTTACGAAGAGTGCTCAGTTTCCATTTCATTTTTGGTTACCCAACGCAATGGCTGCACCCACTCCGGTGTCTGCATACCTGCACTCTGCAACCATGGTAAAAGCTGGGATCTTTCTGCTTGCCCGCTTACTGCCAATTTTTGTAGGCGCTGCGATCTATCACAATATCGTGACGTTTGTCGGCCTGTTTACACTTTGTATGGCAGCATGTTTTGCCATTTTTAAAGAAGATTTAAAAGGGCTGTTAGCCTATTCAACGATTAGCCATTTAGGTCTTATTGTCTGTTTACTTGGTATCGGTTCACCTTTAGCAGTTGCTGCTGCCATTTTTCATATTATTAACCATGCAACATTTAAAGCTGCACTCTTTATGATTGCAGGGATCATTGACCATGAAACGGGTACACGTGATCTTCGAAAACTCAGTGGTATTTGGCAATTACTTCCTTTCACTGCCACATTAACCATGATCACCGCTGCCTCTATGGCAGGTGTACCACTCACCAATGGCTTTATTTCTAAAGAGATGTTCTTTACCGAGCTATTGGCGAATCTTTCAGGTTCAGCAGTTATCTTTGCCAGTATCATTGCAACGCTTGCTGGTATTTTTGCAGTGAGTTATTCCATTCGCTTAGTGCACGGCGTGTTTTTTGACGGTCCGATTGGTAAACAAGTGCCAAATAAAGATGCACATGAACCGCCAATGGGCATGCGCGCACCTGCTCTTCTTCTTGCTGTGCTATGTATCCTAGTCGGCGTTTTACCTTCTTTGTTGGTAGAACCATTAGTAAATAGCGTAACGAGAGCAAGCTTGATGCAACCAGAATTTGCAGGAACTCATCTTGCGATCTGGCACGGATTCAATGCTCCTCTGGTGATGAGTATTATTGCTTTAGTGGGCGGCTCACTGTTCTATTTTGCTTTGGCAAAAGATGGCATGATTCGTAAAATTGACCTTGACCCACGTCTTGGCAAATTTCAAGGCCGCATTTTATTTGATTTATTTTTAAAACATCTGTTGCTCACTAGCCGAAAAATCAAACAAAAAACTGAAAATGGCTCATTGCAAAGTTACTTGTTCATGATCATTGCTTTTAGCGTCATCATGGTAACTATGCCGCTACTTAATCAAGGGCTCACCACAGGCACACGTGAACTTACTCATGCCCCATGGATTGCCATCGTTCTCTGGCTGACCCTGTTCTCAGGTTGCTGGATGATGCTGTGGTTCCACCATGAGCGTATTAAAGCCGTCCTTATTAGTGGTGCAATTGGTCTGGTTGTAACGATGGTGTTTGTCACCATGTCGGCTCCAGATTTGGCACTGACTCAAATTACCGTGGATGTTGTAACCACTGTTCTTTTATTAATGAGTTTATCTTTACTTCCACAGCTAACGCCGTATGAATCTCTTCGCTCTAGACGTTTAAGAGATGCTGCTTTAGCGATTATTGGAGGCTTAGGAATAGGGTGGATTGCGTGGCTGATTTTAACTCGTGATCATAATTCGATTTCATGGTTCTTTGCCCAGCAGTCTTTACCACTTGGCGGTGGCTCAAATATTGTAAATGTCATTTTAGTTGACTTCCGTGGCTTCGATACCTTTGGTGAAATTACGGTGCTAGGCATTGCTGCTATTGGTTCACTTTGCCTCATGGATGGTATGCGTGTACATGGTACAACCATAACCCAAGGTCTCACCTACCGTTTTAATCCATCTCCGCTCATGTTCCGTATAACAGCTTCTTGGGTATTGCCATTGGCGCTTGTCGTGAGTGTTTATATCTTTATGCGGGGCCATAACTATCCGGGTGGTGGCTTTATTGCAGGTCTAATCACCTCAATGGCATTAATCATCCAATATATAGCGCTAGGTCAAGACCAAACTGAACAATTGCTCAAAGTAAAATCAGGCCGTCTTTATGAAGTTTGGATTGGTTCAGGTTTAACCATTGCTGGGCTTACTGGTGTAGCTGCATGGTTCTGGTTACGCCCATTCCTGACTAGCGCACATGTGTATGTTGAGTTACCCATTCTAGGAAAACTACATTTGGCTTCGGCTGCAAGTTTTGACTTAGGCGTTTATATCACCGTAGTTGGTGCAACGATGTTGCTCATCTCGGTATTGGGAGACTCTCGCCACTCAAGCATGGCTGGTCCTGTAGTACCACATCGGGAGGAATCATCATGATCAGTTTAGAATTCTTATTAGCTTCTGCTATTGGTTTACTTGTTGCCACAGGTATTTATCTGATTTTGCGTGCTCGTACCTTCCCTGTCGTGCTTGGATTGGCTGTAATTGGCTATGCTGTAAACCTATTTTTATTTGCGATGGGCCGGTTACAAATCAGCTCACCCGCAATTTTAACTGAAACAACAAAAATAACCGATCCACTTCCTCAAGCGCTGGTATTAACAGCCATTGTGATCGGTTTTGCAACCACCGCTTTTATTGTACAACTGGCGCTGCGTAGCCGTTATGAATCAGGTAGTGATCATGTTGATGCTAAAGAAGACATCTCTCCAACATACGACCCACGCGAGGATGAGCCGTAATGTTTGATTTTTTATCTTTCTGGCAAGAACATGCGCCGATTTTTAGCATTCTTATTCCGGCATTTACTGCTTTTATCTTATTACTGCTAGGTAATCCAGGAGCAGGTGCTTTAAAAGATGACTGGCGACAACCATGGCGTCGTGGCATTAGTCTTGTTTCCGCAATTGCTGGATTAGTTACCGCAATTGTATATTTAAGCTTTGCAAGCACAGGCCAAATTACCACTTACCAGCTAAGTGAATGGTCAGCACCGTTTGGTATTGTACTCGTATTAGATCGTCTTTCTGCTTTTATGCTGGTACTGACTTATGCGTTAGTAGTTCCAGTTTTATGGTATGCAAGCGACAATTGGGATACCCGTGGTCGCTATTTCCATGCCATGGTGCATTTCTTGTTAATGGGGATCTGCGGAGCATTTTTAACAGGCGATTTATTTAACCTTTTCGTCTTTTTTGAAATATTGTTGATGGCTTCGTATGTTTTGCTTTTACATGGACAAGGCAAGCCACGCTTTCAGCTGGGTGTTCACTACGTCATTATCAATCTGTTAGCATCTGCCCTATTCTTAATTGGCCTTGGTATGATTTATGGTAGTGTGGGTAGCCTCAACATGGTGGATGTTTCACGTCTTATCCCCACACTCGAAGCAGATCAACATAAATTAGCTGTAGCAGGTGCCTTACTTTTATTTGTAGTATTTGGCATTAAAGCAGCCATGCTTCCTGTAGGTTTTTGGCTACCAAAAACTTATGCTATTGCAAGTACACCTGTAGCTGCAATTTTCACCATTATGACCAAGGTCGGTATATATTCGATTTTGCGTGTGAATGGAACTGTATTTGACGATGCGCTTAGCCAAGAAATCTTAAAAAGCTGGTTACTTCCTATTGGTTTAATTACATCACTCTATGGTGTGATTGGAGCAATTGGAGCAGATCGATTACGTCGCTTTGTCGGGTTTATGGTGCTTTCTTCAATTGGCACCTTGCTCACGGCAATTGCCATGTCGAATACACAAGCATGGTCTGGCGCATTATATTACTTAGTGCACAGTACGCTGATTGGAGCAGCTTTTTATCTATTTTGTGGATGGATAACTTCACAACGTGGAGATTTTAAAGATCATTTAAAAGTTGCTCCAAGAATCAAACAAGAAAAAGCGGCTATGCTGACTTATTTCTTGATTGCCATGATGCTCGCGGGTTTACCACCTTTTAGTGGTTTTCTTGGAAAGGTATTTATTTTACAAGCGACAGTCGAAGCCAGCTATCAAGGCTGGATCATTGGTGTTGTTCTTGTTGTGAGCTTATTAAGTATTATTGCTCTAACACGAGTTGGTTTTATCTTATTCTGGCGAGCAACACCACCAGAGGAAGATCCAATTCATCCGGCTTATATTCTTTATCGAGCATTACCAGAACGCGCGCCACCACGTAATGATCAAGTGATTTATGTCTTACTTGCCGGCTTAATCGCTTATGTCGTTTTTGCTGCACCTATTCAGCATTACACATTAAGTACCGCTCAGCAGATTCAAGATCATGCACTTTACCAACGCACTATTCTTAAAGTAGATAAAAATGGTGAAGCTATCAGCGTACAACCATTTGACCCTGCTTACCTACCAGAAACTAAATATGGTGGTGAGGTTGAAGATCATAATGCTTACCTCGTTCCAGATATTATTTCGAAAGATACCTTCAATGGTGAACATATTTCGGAATATAAACTTCGACAAATTCAGCAACAGGACAAACTACAAACGCCTACCATTGTTGATGAAAGTCAATTGAAACCTATGGAGCCATAAAAATGCAGTTATCTCATTTGCTTGAACGCTGGTTTCCACATCCATTTGTTTCCGTTCTTATCATTTTATTTTGGCTAATGCTGTCACATAGTCTTGATGCTAGTGACATTCTGACGGCAGTACTGTTGGGTTTAATTATTCCTCGTTTAGTTAAACCGTTTATCACCCGTACACCGCATATTCATTGGAAACCAGCTATTAAATTATGCTTTGTGGTTCTTTGGGATATTGTTATTTCTAACTTTCGAGTAGCAAAACTCGTTTTGGGACCTACCAAAAATTTACATCCTAAATGGTATCGAGTGCCGCTAGAAACGGAACATGAACAGGTTAATACCTTACTGGCAATGATCATCACGACAACACCTGGTACGGTTTCTGCGGGCATTGATCAGGAACGTGGAGATATTCTGGTTCATGCGTTGAGCACAGATAATACCGAATCTGATATTGAAGACATCAAACAACGTTATGAAATTCCACTTATGGAAATTTTTGATGTAAAAAGCAAAACGGAGGCAAGTGCATGACCATCCTACCCTATGCTCTAGGTATTAGCTCAATTGCCATTACGATCTCTATGCTACTTTGCCTCTTCAGATTGGTCATAGGCCCATCAATTGTAGATCGGCTTTTAGCACTCGATACTCTCTTCTTAAATGCAACTTGCCTCATTGTTGTTTTAGGCATTTATTGGATGACGACCTCTTTATTTGAAGGAGCTCTACTGGTTGCGATGCTAGGTTTCGTATCTACAGCAGCCTTAGCACGTTACTTCACAACTGGTCACGTAATCGATTAAGGAGAGATCAAAATGCAGTTCGTAATGGAAATTATTGTTTCGGTCTTTCTGGTTTTTGGTGCTTTCTTTATGTTAGTCGGCTCGATTGGTATGGTGCGCTTGCCTGACTTATTCATGCGTTTACATGCACCCACAAAATCAAGTACGTTAGGATTAGGCAGCTTTTTGATTGCGTCCATGATCTTTTTTGCTTTTCAAGGCCGCTTTGGTTTTGCCGAGCTACTGATCACACTTTTAGCTTTTATTACCGCACCGGTTTCAGCAAATTTAATTGCTCAAGCTGCGCTACATTTACGTTTGCGCTCATTGAGTGGAGAAGTTCCTGAGTCAATTGAACGCCCCTTACCTTGGGACCGTTATAAAATTGGACAACGTTTCTCACAAAACAAACCGCCTATGGACCCTCCTAAAGACTAGAAAAAACTAACCAATAAAAAAGCCACCCGAAGGTGGCTTTTTTATTTTTTATATTACTGTTCTTCATCTGATTCGCGTTTCGGTAAATCATTTACCGCTTTTTCGATCAGACCAAACATATAGTTACCATACGCATTAGTCTTGTCATAATGGAAACGCAATCTTGGCGTAATACGTGTCTTGATACGACGGCTCAATTCATGACGCAAGAAACCAGAAGCTTTATTTAATACCTCTAAAGTTTCTTTATTTGCTGCTTCACTTTGCTCATCACCAAGCTCACGTCCCATTACGGTGACATAAACTTCAGCATAACCCATGTCTGCACTGACTTTCACCGCAGAGATGGTCACTAGACCACCTAAGCGAGGATCTTTAAGCTCCTGACGGATCAGCTCAGACAACTCACGTTGTACTGTATCCGCCATGCGCTTTAAGCGTTGGCTACCCGCCATTAAAGACTCCGTTTAATCAATTGAACATCATAGACTTCAATTTTATCTTTCACTTTGATGTCTTTATAACCTTTCACCGCAAGACCACATTCCATACCGGCACGAACTTCTTCAACCACTTCTTTATAGCGACGAAGAGATTCAAGCTCACCTTGGAACACAACCACGTCATCACGTAATACGCGAATCGGTTTATTACGATGCAATACACCTTCAAGTACCATACAGCCTGCTGCTGCACCAAACTTACTTGAGTGGAATACTTCACGTACTTCAGCAACACCCAAGATAGTTTCCCGATGTTCAGGAGCAAGTTTACCGCTCATGGCATCTTTCACATCATCAATCAATTCATAAATGATGCTGTAGTAACGAATATCGATACCGTCTTGGTCACTTCTCTGACGAGCAGTCGTATCAGCACGAACGTTAAAGCCCAACAATACAGCTTCTGAAGATTCAGCAAGAATTACATCAGACTCAGTAATCGCACCAACACCCGAACTAATTACACGAACTTTTACTTCATCAGTAGATAATTCAAGTAAAGCTGCATTCAATGCTTCTAAAGTACCACGTACGTCTGTTCTTAAAACAACGTTCACTGTAGGAACATCTTTTTTGCCCATTGACGACATGATATTTTCAAGACGCATTGCGCTTTGACGATCAATACGTTTTTGACGTTCACGGTCAGCACGAGCATCAGCAACTTCACGTGCTTTCTTCTCGTCATTTACAACTAGAACTTCATCACCTGCCATTGGAGCTTCTGGAAGACCCAGAATTTCTACTGGAATAGATGGTCCTGCTGATTTAATAGGCTTACCATTTTCATCAGACATTGCACGTACACGACCATATGATGAACCTGCAAGAACAAGGTCACCAATGTTTAATGTACCGTTTTGAACAAGAATAGAAGTTACTGCACCACGGCCTTTATCAACACGCGCTTCAATAACAACACCTTGTGCAGCACCTTCAGCAGATGCTTTTAATTCCATCAATTCTGATTGAATAAGAATTAAGTCAAGGAGTTCATCAATACCTTGTCCACTGTGTGCAGAAACCTTAGCAATCGGAACATCACCACCCCATTCTTCTGGAACGATTTGTTTCGTTGTTAATTCATTTAACACACGGTCTACATCAGCAGATTCTTTATCCATCTTGTTGATTGCAACAATAATTGGAGTTCCTGCTGCACGCGCATGGTCAATTGCTTCTGCAGTTTGCGGCATTACACCATCATCTGCTGCAACAACCAATACAACGATATCCGTTGCTTTAGCACCGCGTGCACGCATTGAAGTAAATGCAGCATGTCCCGGTGTATCAAGGAACGTAATAATTCCTTTGTCTGTTTCAACGTGATATGCACCAATATGCTGGGTAATGCCACCTGCTTCGCCTGCCGCCACTTTCGAACGACGGATACGGTCAAGCAATGATGTTTTACCATGATCAACGTGACCCATAATGGTAACAACTGGCGGACGAGTTGTTTGCTCACCACGTGCTTCTTCAGCCGCTTCAAGCAAGTTATCTTCCGCTTGAGTATCGGAAACTAAAACAGGGTTATGGCCCATTTCTTCAACAACAAGTGCTGCTATATCTTGATCAATAGCTTGTTCCTGATTAACCAACTCACCCATTTTCATAAGTGATTTGATAACTTCACGTACTTTAATCGCCATTTTTTGAGCAAGATCGGCAACAACAATGCTTGAACCGATTTCTACATCATAAACTTGCTTTTTAACTGGCTTTTCAAATCCATGCTTATTTGCCTGGCTTGATTTTAAACCACGTTTATTATGGTTAACAAAGCTTTGCTCTTCTTGACCACGACGACCACCTTTTTTACCCGCACGAGGGTTAGTGGTTGCACTACCGCGTTTAATTTCACGGTCTTCTTGCTTAAATGAATCTTCATAAGCTTGGCCAACTAGACCCGAAGCAAGTGGAGAATCATCAATCACACGAATTGTTGTAGTAGCTTCGTCACTTGAATACTTAGACGCCATTTTGCGCATTTGTTCAAGTGTACGTTGCTGAGCTTCTTCAGCCGCTTTACGACGCGCAGCTTCTTCAGTTGCTTTTAACTGAGCTGTTTGTGCTTCACGTGCTTTCTTTTGCTCTAATGTTTCTGCTGGTTTTGGTGCAGGTTTTACTGTACCACCACCACGTCTTTTCACTACTACAGCAGCTTTAGGAGCTGTCTGCGCAGCGCTATCTTGTTGATGAGCAACACGCATCGCATCTAAAGTTGCTTTTGCTTTTTGCTCTGTTTGAAGACGCGCGTTTTGCTGTGCAGTGTCACGCGTTTGTTGTTCTACACGTGTTTTAGCATCAGCTTCTACACGTGCTTTAGCTTCAGCTGCAATTTGTTCAGGGTTTGGTTTAGCAAAAACTTGTTTTTTACGTACTTCTACGTTAATTGTTTTTGCTTTACCTGAAGTACTTGCAACTTTAGCGGTACTGGTTGTTTTACGTTTCAACGCAATTTTTCCTGTGTTACCACTTTCCTGACCATGCACTTTTTTCAAATGATTGACTAAAGTATTCTGTTGTTCAGTGGTAATAATATCGTCTGCTGTACGTTGAGGCAAACCTGCTTCACGAGCCTGTTCTAGGAGCTTCTCAACAGGACGTTCTACACTGAGAGCTAACTCTTTAATTGACTTGTCCGTCATATTTCATCTCCTAGTTAAACCATGATTCGCGAGCTTTCATGATCAATTGACCTGCTTTTTCATGATCAAGTCCTTCAATATCAGAGATATCGTCAGTAGCCTGATCTGCCAAATCATCGACAGTAATAATACCGCGAGCGGCAAGCGAGTAAGCGATCTCAGAAGTCATGCCTTCCATTGTTAGAAGGTCTGCACTCGGTTCTTGAATATTTTCTTGCTGTTTCAAAGCATCAGTAAGTGTTGCTTCTTTTGCACGACTTTGCAATAACTCAACCAATTCGGCATCAAGCTCAATTTCGTCAAAAGTTTCAGCTGGAACATAAGCAATCTCTTCTAAAGAGGTAAAGCCCATTTCCACCAATGCCATTGCTAAATCTTCTTCAATATCGAGACGTGATACAAACATGTCAAGATATTGCTGAGCTTCATTTTGCTGACGAGCACGATACTCTTCTTCAAGCATCATGTCGAGTTTGTAGCCAGTTAAATCAGAAGCCAAGCGAACATTTTGGCCTTGTGAGCCAATCGCACGAGCCAATTGATCGCTGGTTGCAAAAATAATATCGGCACTTCTTGCATCTTCATCAAGCACGATGCCTGAAACATCAGCTGGTTCTAATGCACTTGCAATGTACTGAGCTGGATCATCAGACCAGACCACTACATCAATACGTTCACCGTTTAACTCTTGTTGTACTGCTTGAATACGCGTACCACGCATACCAATACATGCACCTACAGGGTCAATACGATGGTCATTTGTTTTCACTGCAATTTTAGCACGAACGCCTGGTTGACGTGCCGCTGCTTTAATTTCAATAATTTCTTCAGAAATCTCAGGAATTTCTTTTTTCATTAAAGCAATTAACATTTCAGGCTTAGCGCGTGATAACAACAACTGAGCGCCACGACCTTCACGGTTCACATTGTATAAAATAGCGTTCATACGTTGTTTCGGACGAAGAATTTCTTTAGGAATCATTTCTTCGCGCGCAAGATAAGCTTCAGCGTTGTCGCCTAAATCGATAATAAAGCCATCTTTGGTTTGTTTTTTCACTTCACCGTAAATCAACTCACCAACTTTAGACTCGTATGCATCAGCGACCAAAGCACGCTCAGCTTCACGAATTTTTTGTACGATAACTTGTTTTGCAATTTGTGCAGCGATACGACCAAACTCAATAGATTCTACTTCGAGTTCACGTACATCACCAATTGACCATTTAGATGGGTCAAGGTCAGAAATCGCATCTTGGCAAGCTGGCATTTCATGATCTTCATCTGCCACAACAGTCCATTGACGGAACGTGCTGTAATCACCAGTTTTACGATCGATTTCTACACGAAGCTGAGCTTCTTCAGCATGTGTACCTTCGTAAAATCTTTTCTTCGTTGCAGCAACTAGAGCTTGTTCTAAAGCCTCGAAGATCGCTTCACGACTAACACCTTTTTCATTACTAACCGTTTCAACAACGGTAAGAATTTCGCGGCCCATAAGTCACCTACCGATTTCTTATAAAATTTAATAAATTTAATCTTGATAGATCAAGTTTGCTTTATCGATATTGTTGCTGTCGATCTCAAGCACGTGCTTCCCATCAACTTCAACCTGAATTTCTTCATTTTCAAGGTCTACTGAGATAAGTTTTGCTTGAAATTTACGACGGTTTTCTACTGCTGCAATCAAACGCAAAGCAATTTGTTGTCCAATGTAGCCTTGTAACTGTTCTAATTGAAAAAATGGACGATCCCAGCCCGGTGAAGAAACTTCTAATGAATACTCACCTGAAATTGGATCATGAACATCCAGCATTGCGCCAACTTGTTGTGTTACACGCACACAATCTTGTACACCAATACCACGGCCTTGTTCTACTTCGCCATCTTCATTAAGTACAGGCTCAGCATTCTCTTCACTTACCGCTTTGTCGATATAAATACGCAATAATGAACGTTTGCCTTGTGGGATAAATTCGATTCCCCAAAGGTCGACACCACATGCTTGTACTGCAGGAACAATTAAGTCATGCAATGCTTGGGATTTATTTGATAATTTCATTTACTCTCGTCATTCTCGTGCGATTCAATCGGTTGTTTTAACCGACACAGACCTACTATAGTGAAGCATGACTATTTGACCAATTGATGTCGAAACTACACGATAGCGATACGATAACCAATAAAAAAGGGCGTTAATCGCCCCTATCTTGCACAGAAAACAATAATCCACTGTGCAAAAAGGCCCACTTGTCTGTGAGCCTCTTTTAAGAAACTTGGTAGCGGGAGCTGGATTTGAACCAACGACCTTCGGGTTATGAGCCCGACGAGCTACCAGACTGCTCCATCCCGCATCAACGTGCAAAAATTATATACAAATATCAAATAAAGTCAATGTAAACTTACTAGATATTTGCCTGATTAAGTTGCACCTTAATCAAATTGGTAGCGGGAGCTGGATTTGAACCAACGACCTTCGGGTTATGAGCCCGACGAGCTACCAGACTGCTCCATCCCGCAACAAAAACAAACTACTCGCATCAACTTTCTGGTTAAAAGCTGGTGCGGAAGGGGGGACTTGAACCCCCACGCCCGAAGGCACTACCACCTCAAGGTAGCGTGTCTACCAATTCCACCACCACCGCAGCTTGTGGGACGCATTCTAGTGCTTCCCATCACAAAAGGAAAGCCCTATTTCGAATTATTGACTCGTTTTTGGTGCAGTTGGTGAAGTTTCAGGCAATTTGACTGGTGTTGGTGCAGTAGTTTGTACAGTTTTCAAACTATAAGCCTCTGTAGTTTGCTTTTTCGCAAAAACAGCCAAGGTTAAACTAGTCACAAAAAACAAGGCTGTTAAAACAGCAGTGAGGCGAGTAAGGAAATTAGCTGAACCTGATGCGCCAAATACAGTTGCTGCTCCACCGCCACCGAAAGAGGCACCAGCATCAGCACCTTTACCGTGTTGCACTAGAATCAAGCCAATCATCAGTACCGCTAAAATAATATGTACGATCAGTACAAAAGAGTGCATACCCTATCCTCGTTATTTACTTTGTGCAAAGGCTTCTACGATTTGATAAAAAGATGCTGCATTTAACGAAGCACCTCCAACCAACGCGCCATTAATATCTGGACATGCTGCCAATTCAACTGCATTTTCAGCTTTTACACTACCGCCATATAAAATCGCAATGTCTGGACCCGCAGAAGTAATCTGACTTAAACCTTCACGGATTTTAGCATGCATTGCCTGTGCATCTTGTGGTGAAGCAGTTTTACCTGTACCAATTGCCCAGATTGGCTCATAAGCAATTACAATTTGCTTTTGCCATTGCTCTGCGGTCACGATAGGAGCTATATCACAGATTTGTTGCAATACAACCTGCTCTGCTAAATCTTGTTCACGCTGTTCAAGACTTTCCCCCACACAATAAATAACAGTTAAGCCTGCATTTAAAGAGTTTTGGAGTTTAGCCTTCAAAATTTCAACGTTATCACCTAATAAATCACGGCGTTCAGAGTGACCCACCAATACAAAATTAATTTGGCTATCTTTTAATAATTCTGCACTGACTTCACCCGTGTAGGCGCCTGTACCTGCTACACGCGATACATCTTGTGCAACTGTATATACTGTTTTTGCAGCATCTTGCAATTGTGTTTGTACCATTGCAAGTGCAATAGAAACTGGAGCAACCCCGACATGGCAGCTTTCATCTGCAATTTCGTTTTGTTGCAATAGTTGTTTAAATTCTTCTATAAGTTGTTTGGCATTGGCACGCATTGGGTTCATTTTCCAGTTGCCAACTACCCAAGGCGTAATCGTCGAACCCGACATACGGCTCACCTTTCATCAAAAATGCAGCACATTCTACACGCATTTCTACAAATTTCAGATACTTTTCTTTAACAGGATTGCTCATATCTTTTCTACTATTTGAAAACAGTAATAAAACTTTATTGAGTCAAAAGCTCCGCCTTTTAAAAATTAATGAATAAAAACTTCGACTGGTTCAAGCTTTGACAATCGGACCAAGACGAGAGCATCATTTTCTCAGGTAGTAATTTTAGATAACAAAAGTATAATTTTTTATATACCAATTATAAACATATGAGCACAGGTAGGCAGATGTCAGTCATACATACATCTCCAAAATTTTCGGGGTTTTTTCGACGATTAGTCGAAGAAAAACATGTGTCGGTAGCGACCATGCAGGCAGCATTAGATGCAGCAAAAAGAGCTAAACAGGATACTGTTGCGTACCTGATTGAAGAGGTTCATCTATCCCCTTCTTTATTAGCTGAAACAATCTCTATTGAATTTGGTGAACCATATTTTGATCTGGATGTTTTCGATACCAGCCAGATTCCTAAAGATTTGGTCGACCAGAAACTGATTTTAAAACATCGGGTCTTGCCTCTCGTACAAAGAGGACAGATTTTATATGTTGCAACCAGCAATCCCAGTAATATTGAAGCTATTGATGCTATTCGCTTTAACAGCAAGCTTATGGTTGAACCGGTTATTGTCGAGCACCATAAACTTGAGAAAATTCTGGCGCAGCAATTTACTGAAGAAAGTAGTTTCGAGTTTAGTGATGAAGAATTTGATCTTGATGTAGATCTTGATACCTCAGCTGCTCCTGAAGAGGATGATGACACTCCTCAAGGCGATGAAGCACCTATTGTTAAATATGTTAACAAGTTATTAATAGATGCGATTCGTATGGGGGCTTCTGATTTACATTTCGAACCTTATGAGAAATCGTATCGGGTCCGTTATCGGGTCGATGGCGTTTTGCGTCAGATTGCAAATCCACCATTACAACTCGCAAATCGTTTGGCTTCACGCTTGAAAGTAATGTCTCAGATGGACATTTCTGAAAAACGTGTTCCCCAAGATGGTCGTATCAAGCTCAAGCTATCGAAATCTAAAGCAATTGATTTTCGTGTGAACTCTCTTCCGACCTTATTTGGTGAAAAACTAGTTCTACGTATTCTCGATCCATCTAGTGCCATGCTGGGAATTGATGCTTTAGGATATGAAGAAGAGCAAAAAGCGCTTTTCATGGAAGCATTAGATAAGCCACAAGGTATGCTTTTAATTACTGGCCCGACAGGTTCTGGTAAAACAGTATCTTTATATACGGGCCTCAACATTTTAAATACTGAAAGCTCCAATATTTCTACTGCCGAAGATCCAGTCGAAATTAACCTTGAAGGTATTAATCAGGTTAACGTAAATCCGAAAGTAGGTCTTACTTTTTCGGCTGCGCTTAAATCATTTTTACGTCAGGACCCTGACATTATTATGGTCGGTGAGATTCGTGATTTAGAAACAGCTGAAATCGCGATTAAGGCGGCTCAGACAGGTCATATGGTGATGTCCACACTACATACCAACAGTGCCCCTGAAACACTGACTCGTCTACGCAATATGGGAGTTCCATCTTTCAATATTGCAACATCGGTCAATCTGGTGATTGCTCAGCGTTTGGCACGTCGCTTATGTCCACAATGTAAAGTACCTACTGACGTTCCCAAACAAAGCCTATTGGAAATGGGTTTTACCGAACAAGATCTAACCAATCCCGATTTTCAAGTTTTTCAACCAGTCGGTTGTCCAGAATGTCGTGAGGGTTACAAAGGTCGAGTTGGTATTTATGAAGTAATGAAAGTCACACCTGAGATTTCCAAGATTATTATGGAAGATGGCAATGCTTTAGAAATCGCTGCTGCTTCTGAAAAACTGGGGTTTAATAATCTGCGTCGCTCAGGTTTAAAGAAAGTCATGCAAGGTGTTACTTCTTTACAAGAAGTCAACCGCGTGACCAGTGAATAAAAGACAATTTAAAATAAGGATAATGTCATGACTGTCAAAAAGGCACAATTGATGCCGACTTTTGCTTATGAAGGGGTTGACCGTAAGGGCGTAAAAATTAAGGGAGAACTTCCGGCTAAAAATATGGCTTTAGCCAAAGTCACCCTACGCAAACAAGGTGTAACTGTTCGTAATATTCGAGAAAAGCGTAAAAATATTCTTGAAGGTATATTCAAGAAAAAAGTATCGACGCTCGATATCACGATTTTCACCCGACAACTTGCAACCATGATGAAAGCTGGTGTCCCACTGGTACAAGGCTTTGAAATTGTGGCTGAAGGTTTAGAAAACCCAGCTATGCGCGAAGTGGTACTCGGCATTAAAGGTGAAGTTGAAGGTGGTAGTACTTTTGCCTCAGCTTTAAGAAAGTATCCTCAGCACTTCGACAAATTGTTTTGCTCTCTTGTAGAGTCCGGCGAACAATCGGGTGCACTTGAAACCATGCTGGACCGCGTGGCAATTTACAAAGAAAAAAGTGAATTGCTCAAGCAGAAAATTAAGAAAGCTATGAAATACCCTGCAACGGTTATTGTAGTCGCTGTAATCGTTACCATTATTTTGATGGTTAAAGTAGTTCCCGTTTTCCAAGGCCTATTTTCTTCGTTTGGCGCAGATTTGCCTGCCTTTACACAAATGGTCGTAAATATGTCGAAATGGATGCAGGAATACTGGTACATTCTGATTTTTGTGATTGGTGCAATCATTGCCGCATTTCTTGAAGCTAAAAAGCGTAGTAAAAAATTCCGTGATGGTTTAGACAAACTTGCCCTGAAACTACCTATCTTTGGTGATCTGGTTTATAAGGCGATTATTGCCCGTTACAGCCGTACTTTAGCAACAACTTTTGCAGCTGGTGTTCCTCTCATTGATGCGCTTGAATCAACTGCTGGCGCAACCAATAATATTATTTATGAACAAGCTGTAATGAAAATTCGTGAAGATGTTGCTACAGGTCAACAACTCCAATTTGCGATGCGCGTTTCAAATCGTTTTCCATCTATGGCTATACAAATGGTCGCAATTGGTGAAGAATCTGGTGCACTAGACAGCATGCTCGATAAAGTTGCAACGTACTATGAAAATGAAGTTGATAATGCCGTTGATGGGTTAACTTCAATGATGGAACCTTTAATTATGGCAATTTTAGGGGTACTTGTAGGCGGTTTGGTGATTGCTATGTATCTTCCAATTTTCCAAATGGGTTCAGTCATATAATGCAAGAAATAATGGCTTATTTTATTCACAACTTAACTGCACTTTATATTGCAGTTGCATTATTGAGCCTGTGTATTGGTAGCTTTCTGAATGTGGTGATTTATCGTACCCCCAAAATGATGGAACAAGATTGGCAGCAAGAATGTCAAATGCTACTCAATCCTGAAGAACCAATCATTGACCATGAAAAGCTGACATTAAGTAAACCGGCTTCATCATGTCCAGAGTGCCATCAACCCATTCGTTGGTATCAGAATATTCCTGTTATCAGTTGGTTAGTTTTAAAAGGTAAATGTGGAAATTGTGGGCATGCGATTAGCATACGCTACCCAGCCATCGAACTATTAACAATGGCATGTTCACTGGTTGTGGTCATGGTGTTTGGCCCAACCATACAAATGCTTTTGGGACTAGTCCTGACTTGGGTTTTAGTTGCTTTAACATTTATAGACTTTGATACTCAGCTGCTACCCGACCGTTTTACCCTGCCTTTGGCAGCACTTGGCTTAGGCATTAATACCTTTAGTATATACACCACACCCACTTCAGCCATTTGGGGTTACTTAATCGGTTTTTTATGCCTGTGGATTGTGTATTACCTGTTTAAAGTCATTACAGGCAAAGAAGGTATGGGTTATGGCGACTTTAAGTTGCTCGCCGCATTAGGTGCATGGATGGGGCCATTGATGCTGCCATTAATTGTGCTATTGTCATCTTTACTAGGTGCAATTATTGGCATCATTTTACTAAAATTACGCAATGACAATCAGCCCTTCGCCTTTGGGCCGTATATTGCCATTGCAGGCTGGGTTGCCTTTTTATGGGGTGACCAGATTATGAAAATCTATTTGGGAGGTTAAGATGGCTTTTATTCTGGGAGTCACAGGTGGTATTGGTAGCGGAAAATCTGCTGCAACACAATGGTTTGAATCCCAAGGAATACAAGTTGTCGACGCCGACATCGTTGCTCGCGAAGTGGTTGAAAAAGGCCGACCTGCCCTTCAAAAAATCCAACAAACTTTTGGAGATTGGGTGCTTCAATCCGATGGAAATCTAGATCGTCGTGCCCTACGCGAATATATTTTTCAAAACCCTGAAGCAAGACAATCACTTGAGCAAATCACACATCCTGAAATTCGCCAATCTATTATTCAACAATTACAAAATGCGCGTAGCGCCTATGTGATTTTGGTTTCGCCATTACTCTTTGAAACCAACCAACATCAACTGGTTAATCACACGTTATTAGTTGATGCAAGTGAACAAACTCAAATTCAGCGTGCCAGCCAACGCGATGGACAAAACCAAGAACAAATCCAAAAAATTATCGCGGCGCAAATGCCACGTGAGCGAAAACGTGAACTTGCAAATGACGTAGTATTTAATGACGGATTACTCGAACATTTACATCAACAATTAGAGCCTTTACATCAAAGTTATTTGAAACGCTCAAACTAATTTGGTTTATTTTGCTGTTTAATTTTTTGTGCCAAGCTATCTGGTCGAAACCATCGCCAAGGTTGTAAGGCACCCACTCCCATTCCAACCAAACCCACCACAATAGATGGGCTTAACGCCTCCCCTAACAGAGGTACTGCTAATATTGCAGCAATAAAAGGCGCCAAAGTGACAATGCTTCCAGTTTTAAAAGCACCAAGTCGTTGAATCGCTGCCACATAAGTCAAAGTTGCAATAATAACGACAAACACACCGTGGAAAATGCCTTGTATTGCTAAATGAACAGGACTGACTTCAATAAAATGCTTAGGCAAAAATAAAACATAGATGGGCAAATAAATAATTGCAGACCAAATCGCAACACTTGCCATTGAGTGCCATGCAGATAGTTTCCACTGTTTAAGTAACACAGTGAAAATACCCCACCAAATCGCACTAATAAAAAGGAGTAAATCACCTATTCCAAAAGCAGAGGCATTACCTTGCAACATCAAAGCGCTCATAAGGGCCAAAGCCGCTATCATGATTGCGAGACTAGCCCATGTATGTTTATCAAATGGCTGCCTAAATAAAATATATGCTGCGAACGCAGTACAAATCGGAATACAGCCATTTAAAAAAATTGCAGCATGAGCGGCGGGAGCATAGAGAAAAGCGGTATAGACAGTGAGACAATAAATGACCCCGCCAATCAGAGCCAAAATAACCGCATGCTTACTCCATAAAAAAGCGAGATCTTTTTTATAGATCAAAATAGGCATTAAAATTAGGAAAGCTATAGCGAAGCGCAGTGCGGCAATATCCCAAGCACTGATGTGCCACTGTGCATTTAAACGGGCAAAAAGCGTAAACCCGCCCCAAATGCACATGGTCACCAATACAAAGAAATAGCCTTGCTTACGGGGAGACATATCAAGATGACTTAAAACTAGAAAGGCAGCTAAATTATACCTCAGAACGCTGGCGGCAAGCCTCATAAAGAGCCATACCAGTCGCTACACTGACATTTAGACTTTGTAGATTTCCTGACATCGGAATATAAACTTTATGATCACACTGTGCCTGTGTAATAGGACGTAAACCGGTATCTTCAGCTCCCATTACAATCACAACTGGGCCAGAAAAATCGCATTTTCGAAGTGGTAATGCGCTTTCATCAAGCATGGTGCCAATCACACGTACATGCGTTGTTTCTTTAAGATGAGCCAATGTACGAGCTAAATTTGTGACTTGAATGAATTTAACTTTCTCGGCTCCACCCGCTGCAACTTTACGAGCAGTTGGCGTTAAACTTGCCGCACGATCACGAGGCACAATGACGGCTTGCACACCCATCGCAGCGGCGGTACGGATACAAGCCCCTAAGTTATGTGGGTCTGTCACCTGATCCAATGCCAACAACAAGGCATCTGGAGTTTCACTTAAAATTTGATCAAGATCTTGCTCATTTAAGACAGGATGTGGACGCACTGCTGCCACCACGCCTTGATGAAATGGTAGGCCTGCAAGTTTTTCAAGACTATCGCGGCTTGCTTTTTGTACACTAATTCCAAAAGGCTCTGCCAATTGCAAAATCTTTTGCAAACGCTGATCATCCCTTCCTTTTAAAGTAAACAGGGTTAGCACACGCTCTGGCTCAAGCTCTAGCAATGACTCCACTGAATGAACGCCATAATAATATTCCTGTTTTGCCATGCATGACCTCTAACAACGTTTGAGCAAAAAAATAAAAATCCTGCAAAGCCAACTTCGCAGGATTTCTTTGGGCATAGTGTACCCGATTTGAACAGGAATTTCTTAGCCTTCTAAATGGCACACGTAATCGAGCACTTCATCAGTTTCGATTTTAAAAAGACTACTGCCTGGCACATAAAATGATTGGCCCGCACGGAACAACTCACTTTCATTGCTGTCTGCAATTGTTACGCGACATTCACCTGAAATAATTTCCATACGCTCAGGAACATGCGTTTCAAAAGTTAAAGGTTGCTCAGTCGGCAAAATAACACCTAGTGTTTTTTTCGTTCCATCTTCAAATTGCACGGTATGGCTGATACATGCTCCACCAAAATAAACGTTTGATTTTTTGATGACCGTTACATGATCAAATTGGTTTGTACTCATGCACATTCTCCAGATAATGCCATATTTATATAAATTATGATGAATGTAGTTTAATTGTGCCTAAATAACTAATCAATCAGTTTTCATACGGATAGACTTGTAATTTCCACTGCTCTGCCTGAATTTTTTTGGCAAAAGCATGAGGTAAGTTAATCTCAATATTTCGACCACTCGACACAATTGCATCGTATCTGCAAACTTCGACCTGATTTTCATCCAGAAGTACCCAACTCACTCTTTGTGCTGTTGGATGGGCGACTGCGGTGGTCACTACCGGTAAACCGTCATTCATTCCTACATGAAAATTTTCACTGTCGTTTTGTATTAACGCCAGATCGTAAGTTGGAAAATCGCTAGCATCTGAATCAAATTGCTGGCTATCGTGTATAAGCACACTCTGTTTTAAAGTCGGCCAAATACAGTAGCGCAAATAATGCTGATCCATCACCCGATTATCCAGATAACGTCCGGTGGCAACATAATCTCTGATATGTGCTTCAATATTATGAAAAATCCCTGTACATCCGCCCCACATTCCAGCCAAAATTAGTTCGGTATGAGAATAACTATCTCGCATTAAATGAAACCATTTATCACTCTTGAGCCATGCATCTACAGCCGCCTTTTCACGGTACGATACAATAGAGTCGGCATCACGAATCAGAAAACGCTTAACTGTTGGATCATCCATCACAAAAAAACGCCAGAACAGCCCTGATAATTGCTTTTGAGAGTCCGTCACCTGTACCACTTGCGCCCCCTTCTCTTTTAAGCGCTGTTGTACCAGTAGTGGCACAGTATCATCGACATAAAATCGACACGTCCATTCCGGATAAATCTGTTTGGCTAGCTGAGTATTTAAAATAGAGGTTTCACAATAACGCGGATTGGCTCCAAACAAAGAGAAAGCAATAATATTTTCTTCAGGATTTGAACTAAACTCAGGTGGCGTATGACTTGGAATCGGTAAAACAGGTTCACTCTTAACGAGTTCTTTTTTGGTTGCAATTGCCAAGCGTCCAAATTTGATTGTTTCTTCTTTTTTATTTAAATGATGGCAAACCTCTGTGAGTCCGTCATATAAATTTGTATTTACGTTAGATCCACTTGCCTGAATCGCTTGTAAATAATGTTGGTAGGCATCGGTATAACGACCTAAGCGTAGTTCGGTATAAGCCAAGTCAGATAAAGCTCCCGAATGCTTAGGAACTAAACTAACAGCTTGTTTAACATGTTGATAAGCTTTGGCATAATTGCCTTGTGCGGCTGCTTGTTTAAAGGCATTAAAATGTTGATTTAAAATTTTATTCATTTCCGCAGGATTGTTTTTTTTATGACGATTGACCATTCCTATGGGCGCTTTCGGTAAGCTTAATGTTTTTTTCATTGTAAATATCCGCAATCTTGCTGTTCTATAATTTCAGTTAGAATAATAGATCACTTGTAGCAAATTCAAAACTTCTCTATCTTTAACCCATAATTTGGCGCGTTGGATGCGTTTATGCTCACACATTTAACTTTAATTAATTTTGCATTAGCTGATCATTTAGCTATTGATATAGAACAGGGATTTAATGTTCTAACAGGCGAAACAGGTGCCGGAAAATCATTATTACTGGATGCACTTTCTGCCTGTCTAGGGGATCGCACAGATACAAATTATGTCCGTTATGGTTCGGACAAAGCGGATATTACCGCTGTTTTTACCTATCAAAATAATAGTCCTGAAGCAAAATGGCTCCAAGAACACGAGCTAGATGATGATTCTGGGGAAATTCATTTACGTCGCGTTATTTTTGCAACTGGACGTAGTAAAGCATGGGTCAATGGCCGCCCGAGCAGTTTATCTGAACTCAAAGAGTTGGGGCGCTTGCTCGTTCAACTTTATAGTCAGCATAGCCAGCAGCAACTTCTTGAACCACCTTACCCAAAGCATTGGTTAGATCGTTATAACAATTTTTACGTTGAAGCGAATGATGTCCGTGAAGCCTACAGCTCATGGCAACGCACGATTCGTTTGCATCAGGCTGCCTTAGATGCACAAGCAACACGTTTGCAACGCATTGGCACTTTAGAGCATCAAATCGAGGAACTCGAAGAGGTCATTCAAACCGACTATAAAGAAATTGAGCAAGAGTTTGATCGTCTTAGTCATCATGAACATATCATGCAAGACTGTAGCTATAGCTTAAATGTTTTAGATGAAGCTGAGCAAAATATTACTCAAGAAATGTCTTCGATTATTCGCAGATTAGAGTCCCACGCCGGCCGTAGCGAACACCTTTCTGAGATTTATAATTCTTTATTGAATGCCAAAAGTGAAATAGATGATGCAACGGCAAACTTACGTCAATTTATTGATCGTCAAAGTTTTGATCCCGAGCGAATGGAAGAACTCAATACTAAACTTGAGGTTTTTCATCGTCTGGCACGTAAATATCGAACTCAACCAGAAACACTTAAAGAAGAATATGAAGGTTGGCAACGTGAGCTTGAGCAATTGCATCAACTTGAAGACCCAGAAACACTGGCAGAGCAAGTTGAAAAATCGCATGAGGAGTTTTTAGAAAAAGCTCAGCATTTAGACAATATACGTCGTGAAGCTGCCGCGCCACTTGCTAAACAATTAACTGAACAAGTGAAACCTTTAGCTCTACCAGAAGCACACTTCGAGTTTAAGTTCGAACCATTAGAACAACCAGGTGCAGAGGGTTTAAGCTTTATTCAACTTTTATTTACTGCAAATAAGGGTATCCCTCCACAACCATTGGCACGCGTGGCCTCAGGTGGTGAGCTTTCTCGTATTGCACTCGTCATGCAAGTCATGAATGCTGAAAAAACCGAATCTGAAGTTTTGGTGTTTGATGAAATTGATGTCGGGATTAGTGGCGGCACTGCAGAAGTTGTAGGCCGTTTACTTGCTGACTTGGCACAACATGTCCAACTCTTATGTATTACTCACCAAGCGCAAGTTGCTGCACAGTCTGATCAGCATTTATTAGTGAAAAAACAACAAACTGACCCAGCCAGCAGTACAATTGTAGAACTTGATGAAAATCAAATCATCTATGAGTTAGCTCGCATGTCAGGCGGTGTTGAAATTAATGAAACAACCTTGCAACACGCAAAACAATTACGTCAACTTAAATTTCAGGCTTCTTCAAATTAATAAAGAAAATGAGAGAAAAAGATTGGCGAAATCCGATTAACTCTTGTATGTTGATAAAAAGAACCTATATAGATAAAAGGGTCGAGAGGCCCTCTAGTGACATTTTTTGAGGGAGAACCGCTTAGGTGACCAAACAATATCTGACTCACCGTTGTCTGATTGCCCCGCCAGAAATGGCAGATGACTTTTTTGCAAACACTGTAATTTATCTTGCCCGTCATGATGAAGAAGGTGCTCAAGGCATTATTATTAATCGTCCTTCTGGTATTCAAATTAAAGAATTACTCCATGACCTCGACATTGAAGCAGACAATGTAAATCCACATGCGGTTTTACAAGGTGGCCCTTTACGTCCCGAAGCTGGATTTGTTCTTCATACTGGACAACCAACATGGCATTCATCTATTGCTGTAGGTGAAAATGTTTGTATTACCACCAGTAAAGATATTCTTGATGCAATTGCCCATAACGAAGGTGTAGGTCGATATCAGATAGCTCTCGGCTATGCGAGCTGGAGCAAAAATCAGTTAGAAGACGAAATTACACGTGGTGACTGGCTCATTTGTGATGCCGATATGGATCTGATTTTTAACCTGCCTTATGACGATCGTTGGGATGCAGCTTATAAAAAAATTGGTGTAGACCGCGCGTGGCTAGCATCTGAAATCGGACACGCTTAATGACCGAGACACAATCAAAATCGATTATGGCTTTTGACTTTGGTACTCAAAAAATGGGAATGGCGATTGGCCAGTCTTCAATTGAAAGTGCCAATCCTCTCCCTCTATTTGTCATGAAAGATGGTATTCCAAACTGGGATCAGCTCTTAAAAATTGTGAAAGAATGGCAACCCGATTTATTCTTGGTTGGGCTGCCGTTAAATATGGATGATAGCGAGTCAGAACTCTCTACACGTGCTCGCAAATTTGCGAGACGTTTACGCCATCAAACCAACATAGAAACGTTGATGGTAGATGAGCGTTTAACTACACGTGAAGCGCGAGAAGAGCTAGGCTTTTACCAAGAACAAGGCCGAGCAAAAAAGCTCTCGGCCGATAGTTTTGCTGCTGCACTACTCATTCAGAGTTGGTATCGAAATCCCGTTGGATTAACGCCATAAAACAAAAAAGCATGTAATTAAAACTACATGCTTTTTTAATTAAATCACTTCGATTTTATTTTTCAACGATATGCACAGTCGCAGTTCGTCCAGAGACAAAAGCAAGTTCATTCTTCGGTGTTTCATCTAACACAATCTTCACAGGCACACGCTGCGCTAAACGAACCCAACTAAAAGTTGGATTTACATTGGCAAGAAGTTTAGAGCTGCTTGAGCGCTCACGATCTTCAATACCCGATGCAATACCTTGTACATGACCTTTAATTTTCTGGTTATCACCCATTAATTGCACAGTAGCTTGATCGCCTACATGAATACGATTTAACTTCGTCTCTTCAAAATAACCCACCACATAGAGCTGTTTACGATCAAGCAATGCTGCAACAGCCTGCCCAACTTGAACATAGTTACCTGGACGCATATCAAAGTTAGATAACGTACCGTCGGCTGGGGCAATTACCGCGGCACGATGCATATTAAGCTCGGCCAAATGTACATTGCTTGTTGCAACCTCAATAAGGGCTTGTTGTTGCTTAACAGTTGCTTCCGCCTGCTGAATTGCTGCTTGGAGTTGCTCATGCTCTGCAAGGGATTGATCACGTGTGGCAAACACTTGGTCTTGTTCTTGTTTAGAGATAGCGCCATCCATTAGGTTCGAGTAACGACCGGCATTTTTCTCGGCCAATTTGATATTACTGGCTGATTTAATCAAGTTCGCTTTTGCTTGTGCCAAACCCGCCTGCGCTTGAGCAAAGGCTGCGTTTGCTTTTGCTAAATCCGATTTTGCCTGTTCGACATCTAAAGCACGGCGAGAAACGTCAATTTTAAAGAGCACCTGACCTTTTTTCACACTCTGGTTATCTTGAACCAATACTTCTGTGACAAGACCAGCGACATCCGAAGATACTTGAATAACGTCACCACGCACTCGACCATCGCGTGTCCACGGCGCTGCATTATAGTAGTTCCACAAATGCACAATGGTATAGACCGCCACCATTAATGCGACAATCAAAATTACTGGACGGATGACCTTTTTCAAATCCACCTGATTCATTTCACTCACCTAACTCAATCTTTAATTTCGCAATCATCTCTATGCACCCACCCCAACAAAAATTTGATGTATGACCAAAAGCAATAAAAGGTAAAAGCACAAATTGAAAATACTCGGTAATGCAATCCAGCCTTGTGCAATCCACTTGTTGGTCAAAGGACTCAACCCACGGAAACATATATATGCCAAGAGGGCTTGAACGAGCAAAGAAGGCACGTAAATACCATAAACGTTAAACTCACCCATTTGCTGTGGCTCCTCTCAAGGTACTGTTCTCATTCATTTGATCTGATGAAACATGACACATGCTATAAGCAATATTGTTAAGTGAAATGAGTAATCTTTGTCGCATCGTCATATCTTCAATATTTGAAGCAAGCTGTTTTAATTCAAATAAAGAGCGATGGATTTGCTCAACCAAAGCCGCCGTATTATCTACATCATTTTCTTTGGCTCTAAACAGTTCATCTAGATTTTGTTGCAGATTTCCAATGTGATGAGCCAGCTCTGAATTTTGAGGAGACAGATTTGCCAGTTCTTGTAATCTACTTAAATCAACAATACTGCTCGACTCAATCAATGCTTGATGAATTGAGGTTTTAATCTCATTAGATTGGACTACTTTACTGTTAAGAATTCCAATTCGGTCTAGCATGCTGCGTAGATGAACTTTAAAATCGAGGCCATAAGGCAAATAGATCGCCTGTCTCATTGCACGATAATGCAACGCTAAAATACGGCTCGCACTCGTGTCTGGAGACATTGCCCGAACAACGTCGATGACAACTAAAGACACTAAAACACCTAAGATCATGGCAAAAGAACCATCAAGATAAGACACTGCATCCATGCTATAAGCATTATGTAGATTTAGCCCCATCATGGTGTTAATCCCCAAAACCATACCAACTGGCATAAGCATTTGATTGGCCATCATAGACACTGCAAACAGGAACATCGGTAATAAAACCAGTCCAAGTTCCCAGAATGTGGTGACATGAGGAAAAATACCAAATGCATAAACAAAGACTAAAACTGCTGAAGCAATACTGCCCCAGATAAAAATACGCAAAACTGGAACGGGATTATCTAAGGCCGTTAAAATACAGGCTGTTACTGCGCCCATTTGCGCCATCATAAATCCAGCTTTCCAGCCAGAAATAATCCAGACCCCAGTCACAATAAATGTAATCAGGACTGCACTAATACCGCCTCGGATGGCCACACCATGGTCGCGGTGTAAACTTGGATATTTGGTGGTCATTGGCGTAATGTTGTCAGGGATTTCTTTATTGCCTTGCTGAATTCTTTGCCACAAGACTTTAACCGCTAAAACATTACTAATGAAATGGCGTACATCCATTTTCATAGCTGCGACCAAAACTTGCTGATGTGTAGAAGCCGATTCCATCAAACTCAAGAAATCACTTTCGAACTCATCTGGTAACTGCAAAATATTTTCATCAATAATTAAATCTTTTTGCTCCAGAAAATGTACAACATGCGCTGAGAGCTGTTGCAGTTTTTCTGAATGCGTTTCGATAAACCGAAGTTCTTGAAGCTGTTTAATACGCTCAGATAAAGCAACCAGATTAGCTACCACCATTGAGATTTGATGAAGCATTTCCTGCAAGGGTTTAGTCATGCCATGCAACTCACCCTTTTCATAACTCAAATGTACTGCCAAAGCATGAATATCTGTGGTGTCACGAGTAATGGTCGCTAAAAGCTGAGTATTATTCTGCTGCGGGTCAGCCTTTAATAAATTAGCAAATAGATTTTCTGTATCTTTAAGCGTTTTGATGACTCGCTGCTTAATCGCAGAACCAATGTGCATTGGAAGAATAGTGGCAGAAACTACAGCACTTGAAATCACCCCAATCGAAATCTCGATGACTCGAGCTAAAGCAATATCAAAAATATTGTATTGATCAATATACGTAATCGAATTGAAGACAATCATGGCTGTCGAGTAACCCGCCAGCATAAAAGCATAACTGCGTGGAGTCCGGTCAAGTAAAGACACATAAAGCGCAAAACCCACCCACAATGACAACACCACGGTAAACAACCAAGGTGTATTAATGAGATGTGGTGTTAGCGTTAAGGCAACCACTGCCCCACCCATCGTCCCTATAACACGGTAGACACACTTAGAAGACACCATTCCTGAATAAGGGTTGGCAATAATCAGGACTGTACCAATCGACCACATCGGGTTAATCAGATCTAATTCAAATGAAACAAATAACGCCAGCATTCCGGCAATAAATGTTTTTAAGGCAAAGATCAGATCAAGCCTACTCGGGCGAAACGCCAGTATTTGCTTTAATAACATGAACTCATCTCAAATACAGATTTGAACTGATGAGCATGCTCTTCAATGTTAAATTGCCTTTCTAGAGACAACAAAACTGTGACATTTGCCTAAAAGCAAATGAGATGAGGAGCATCCTTCAATACAATGATTTTTCCACATCCTGCCTGATTGGCCCAGATGATTTCAATTTGAGCGTTATTTAAACGGCCAAACTTTGGAAAGAAGAGGTATCAAGAAATTTGCCTAGAACCGACCAATTTCTCGATTAGATATTTTGTTTGGCAATTTTTTCAAAATAAAGCGATTTAGTCAACTAAAATATCTCTATTTGATAATTTGATATGTTTTTTGATTATCGTATATGATGTATAAGCCAAGAGAAGTTTTCTCTTTGTCAGAGTAAAATACTCAAATCAGGCATTTATTTTAGAATTGAGACAAATTTTCTTTTTTTCTGTTATAAAAACTCAAAGATGATTCATTGTTAAAGGATACGAACAAGACACTATGGCAATTTCAAGTTTTGGCAAAATTTTAACCGTATTGGACCTATTTTCAGTTTCGCGTCCAATAATTAATGTCGATATTATTTGCGAAGAACTTGGCTTGTCTAAACCAACTAGCTACCGTTATCTCAAAGAACTAGTGTCTACCGATCTATTAAAACGCATTAATGGAACCTCTGGCGATTATACCTTAGGCTCAAAAATTGCAGTTCTTGACTATGTATCAAGAACAACAGACCCTCTGGTTCAAATCAGCACACCATTTATGCGAAATATTGTAGAGCGTACTGAACTGTGCTGCTTGCTCACCTATTTAAACGATGACTATTGCATCGACATTCATCATGAAATTTTCAAAGACACCGAATTACTTTCATATGGCCGAGGCTGCCCAAGACCGATTTACGTTGGGTCATCTCCAAAAACGATGGTTTCACATTTAAGTAAACAACGAATGCAGGACTACTATCATCGTTATCAACAAGAATTAAAACAATCCGGTTTTGCTGAAGATGAACCGAGCTTTATTCAGCGTATGCGTAAAATTAAAAAACAAGGGTTCTATTTCTCACAAGGTGAGATTGACCCAAATGTTTCTGGCCTTGCTGTCCCTGTTCGTTTTTCGAACAAAGAAGTGCCTTTAGCTTTAACTTTGGTAGCTTCTAAAAATCGTTTTGATTTTTTAAATGTTGAAAAGCTCATCGAAATTTTGCAAGAAAATGCAGCACTTATTGAGCAACGTTTTATGGAGTTATCTGAAAAAGGTGAAATCTAAAACTCCGCCTTATGATAATTTAACCTTTTCTTACATTTTAATACATTGAATATCCCGTAATATTCTCATATTATGATTTTAGCTCCTATTGGTGATTCTTTTCATCAGCAGCTCATCAATAGAAGCATCCCCCTCAGAGGAATAAGCTCATGTTGCCATCATGGGCTTTTTTCTTGCCCAATTTTTATAAAAACTGAAACTGCCTAAAAGTAAGATTAATACGCGGCTGTAAAATCTTTGTTGAGCGATTTAAATGATGTTGCCAATGTTGTTGCGTCTCGCCACGCATTACGATGAGTTGACCTGGTTGTAGCCACAATTCGACTTTCTCTTTACTCTGAATGTGCCTAAAAGAAAATTTACGGGTAGCTCCAAAACTCAAAGATGCAATTGTTGTGGTTCTTGCCAAAGACACATCCGAATCACTATGCCAAGCCATGCCTTGCGTTCCATCTTCATAAAGATTTGCTAAACATGAGTTAAATTTTTCTGAAAGTCGCTGCTCTACCTGTTGTTTGAGTTTGGCAAGTGCTCGATCCCAAGGCAAAGAATCACGAATGACACCCGAATATTTATATTGATAATAATTATCCCCATACCATGCCACTTTTCGAGGGGTGATAAAGTGCTTGCCATACAACTTAGCCTCGTCATGTTTCCACGCGAGATGTTGGTAAAGATAGTGAAAATATTGTTCAGCTTCTTCTGGGCTTAAAATACAACCATAGTCCTGAACTTCACCATCATAAGGTAATAAATTTTCACAAGGCTCTGGAGAAAATAAATCCAAGGTCATACGGTCTCTCCATGTTGCTTTGACATCTCCCAAGCCAACAATGCCAATTTACGCCCCTTTTGCCAATGATATTCTCCGACCATTCCGGTTGCGCGGATCACTCGATGACAAGGAATCAAATATGCAATCGGGTTTTGTCCAATTGCTGTAGCAACAGCTCGAACTGCTTTAGGCTTGCCAATCTGCTCTGCAATATCTTGATAGGTCCGCAATTGCCCTTCTGGAATGGTCAGTAACGCTTCCCAGACTTGTAATTGAAATGGGGTTCCACCCAAATTAATAGGGAGTTTCTGCTGTAAGTGTTGTGAAAAATCCTGTTCGAACCACTCTGCAACTTGTTGATGCCAAATTGGCGACTGATTTTTCAATTGAGCTTTTGGAAAATACTGCTTAATTAAATCTTCAATATTTTCACTCGACTCTATGAAACGAATCGAACATATACCCTTTTCACTACTTACAACTAACAACTCACCAAACGGGCTTGTCTCAACCGAATAATTAAGAATAACCCCTTCGCCTTGCTGTTTATATTCACCAGGTGTCATCCCTTCAAGCTGAATAAACAGATCATGTAACCGGCCGGTACCAGACAAACCCGTGTTTAAAGCAGTTTCTAATAAGCTTCGCTTTTGTAGCAGATAATATTTAGCCTGTTGCAAACTCATATATTGCACAAATTTTTTCGGGCTAATACCCACCCATTCTTGAAACTGACGTTGGATATAACCTGAACTTAAATTCATATGACTCGCAACATCCTCCAGACTGGGTTGCTGGTCTAGATGTTCATATAAATATTCAATCACAGTGGCAATTACAGCAAATTGCCGAGAAGAAAGCATTTGCATGTGTCACCTCCTTAGCACTTTATCTTACATTAAAGTAGCTAAAGCCCGATGACGACCCGATTCTTGCACTTTTGAAAATAAAAAAGCCTTTCATTATAGAAAGGCTTAATCATTCAATCTAAAATTAAGGTTGCTTTAAATAAGGCCAAGCTGCTCTTAGGTAAATAAACATTGACCATAAAGTCAGAATGACAGCGGTATATAACAACGCGTAAGCCAACATTTCTAAAGGCTGCCAATTGAGTAAAAACACACTGATGGCAATCATCTGAAAAGCTGTTTTATATTTGCCTACTGTCGATACAGCCACACTCGTTCTTGCGCCAAGTTCTGCCATCCACTCACGTAAAGCAGAAACTGTAATTTCCCGTGAAATAATGACAATTGCCGCAAAAGCCATTGATATGGTTGGATTCCACTGCACTAAAACAATCAGTGCTGCGGCCACCATGAGCTTATCTGCAACTGGATCTAAAAAACGGCCAAATGCTGAAGTCTGGTTTAAAGTTCGTGCCAAATAGCCATCAAACCAATCGGTAATAGCAGCAAACACAAAAATTGCAGTCAAGATAATATGACGACTCATATTTCCTGCTTGCTCACCAATACCCATTGCAGGCGGCCAATACACAATCACCAAAAATACAGGAATAAGCGCTATACGCGCCAACGTTAGGATATTTGGGATATTCAGGATTCGCCCTGTGGTCATAAACACCGCCAATTTAGTCTTCAAGCATCTTGTAACAGACAAAAATACTTTCTTCAATATTGTATCTATCTGTAACAGCCACTTTATACGAAATATATGAATCGAGGAAGTGGACTGCTTAAGTAAATACCGTAACAGTTTGCCGTAAAATTGCAATTAAATGATCATTTTGGTCCCAAAGATGGGCATATTCTGTGGAATAACCTTCACCGGCATATTCAGTCACCACTTTATATTTAAACCAGTCACACAATTGATGTCGAAACGGATGGACATAGGTAATGTGCCAAGTTAAAGAACTTGCAGGAGCAACTTGTTTAAACATGGGCAATACACCAGGTGGCCAAATATCCATCAAAACAATTAAATCTGGCAAAGTCATTTGACGATTTTCATACTTCTCTGGAGAAAACCTTGACCATCCTCCAAAGTCAGGATAGTGACTTCCTGTAACAGGATGATGACCTTCTGCCCAGCATACATCAAAATGTTGATAGCATTCTGGCATTTGTCTGGCAAAAGGAAGAGGTTGTAACTCTTCAGGCTGCCTATAAACTGGAACCATCGGTTCTTGGAGTACTTCAATATTCGACGTACGAGGCACACCAAAGCTTGCAACCAAAATAGTTTGTACTGCGCCATCTTGCCACAAACGGGTTTCAAGCGTAGTGACCGACTTCCCTTCCCTTAAAATTTCAATAGTCAATCGAGCTGGTCCCTGCTGTACAGGCCCCACAAAAGTGATACTACAACTTAATAATCTTTTGTTGGGATCTTGAATATTGCAGCAGGCTTTTTGCATCAGCAATCCCGCAACAAGACCACCAAACACCGTCCGTCCTTGCAACCACCCTTCGGGTATTTCAATCCATTCCTTTTGTTTTATTTCTTCAAATAATCGCAGCAAAGACATTCCTTTCCCTAAAACGAAAGTGTTATTAGAAACGATCTTTCCTCATTTTGATTGGAATGTGAATGGTCAATCCTCTAGTAATTGGCGAGTTATTTTGTCACTCCACCTTTAAAACAATGCTTACTCATGCAGAATTTTATAAATCGTTCTGGCCATCATTTCACCAAAACCGGGCACAAGCGTAAGCTCTTTTTCAGATGCTTTTAAAACACCTTGAATCCCACCAAAATGAGTTAATAAATCTCGACGGCGCTTTGGTCCCAGCCCCGGAATTGCTTCTAAAACCGATGTACTACGGCGTTTATCACGTTTAGCCCGGTGTTTAGTAATTGCGAAGCGATGGGCTTCATCACGCACCTGTTGAATCAAGTGCAATGCTTTATTGTCTTCGGGTAACTGGATTTTCGTGCCATCTGTAAAATGCAGGGTTTCAAGACCCGGTTTACGCCCTTCACCTTTCGATACACCCACCATAAAAGCATCAAGCCCAAGCTCTTGCATGACATCCATCGCCATGTGAAGTTGGCCTTTACCACCATCAATCAACAGTAAGTCAGGCAATATGGCTTTTTTATAACGTCGTGTTAAGGCTTGGCGCATGGCAGCATAATCATCGCCACCAGTAATATCTTGAATGGCAAATTGGCGGTAATCACGCTTACGAGCACCACCTTGGTCAAACACCACGCACGACGCAATTGGAGCTTCGCCCATAGTGTGACTAATATCAAAACATTCGATACGATCGACAGGCCTTCCCACCACTTGCTCTAACTGATGGAAACGTTCATTGAGTTCTAAATGGTTACTCAACTGGCCCTTAATGGCATGCTGAACATTCATTTCGGCTAGCTCTAGCCATTCGGCACGAGTTTCTCGAACATTATTCTTAATCTGAACTTTTTTACTAAACTGCTGTGCCAACCCTTCTTCTAATTCTTTACGGTCAGGCAATTCAATGTTCACAATAAGTTCATTTGGTACTTCATCTGCAACTTGAAAGTAAAAGTTTGCCATAAAGTCACTAAGCATTTGGCCAAGGTCATCACCTAGCATGTCAGGGAAATAGCTTTTTCCACCTAGCATTCGCCCATTGCGTACATACATAATCTGCACGCATGTCACGCCTGCCTGATAAGCAATGGCCAGTATATCTGCCTCACCTTTGACTTTAAAAACAGCTTGTTGGGCTTGAACTTCACGAAGTAAAGATAGTCGATCACGGTAAAAAACAGCTTTTTCGAATTCAAGTTCAGCCGCCGCTTGTTCCATTTTGGCAATAAGATCTTGATTGAGCTCCTTTGTATCGCCTTGCAAAAAGCGAATACTATTATTAATGTCTTCTTTATAATCTTCGGGTGAAATCAGCCCTACACAAGGTGCAGAACAACGCTTGATCTGATATTGCAAACACGGGCGCTTGCGCTGTGCAAAGTAGCTATTTTCACACTGACGTACATTAAAAAGCTTTTGTAGAACGAGTAAAGTATCACGAGCACTATAGGCACTTGGATAAGGTCCAAAGAACTTACCAATTTGATGCTTCCCTTTGCCGCGACCACTAGCAAGCCGAGGATAGGGTTTATCTGCCGACACAAAAATATAGACATATGACTTATCGTCCCGCAGCATGATGTTATAAGGCGGACGATGTTCTTTAATTAAATTTTGCTCAAGGAGTAGCGCTTCGGTTTCTGAACGAGTGACTAAAGTTTCAATATCATAAATTCTGGCAACTAAGGCCTGAGTTTTAGGATGCTCAATAGTTTTAACAAAATAACTCGATACCCTATTCTTTAGGTTTTTTGCTTTGCCTACATATAACAATTCGCCCTCTTTCCCTAGCATTTTATAAACGCCTGGAAGTTGGGTCATATGGGCTAAAATTTTTTCAATATGGGGACGAGCGTTTTGATTCACTATCGGCAGACATGGCTTAATACTGAATACCTAATGTGATGTTTCCCCTCCTACTTTTCAAGTGCGTTACTGTGCCAGAAGCCAAATTTGGAAACAGATTTAGATATGTCCCGACAAACTATGTCGTACTCGCTTAAGAATCGAGACGATAGTAGCTATATTTAACGTCTTTTTCTTTATAGACCGCATAGGTTTTTTGGCGAAAATCTGAGAACCAGCCATTCCCTGTATATCCAGCAATATGACCATATGTGTGGCCACTTGTCCGCTCAATAATATAAATATCGCCTTCTTGAGGACGATTAAAAGCAGGTTTAATTTTCTTATAGCCATTCTTCTCAAGCGTATGCCCCCAGTCTGAAGCTGCTACTGGATGCTTAGACACATCGGCGCCTGCTGCTTGTAAAGCAATGCGAATATTTTTGGCACACTTCTCTTTACTATGGTCGGCAGACATACTTTCAAGCTTACTTGAGAACTTATGCAAATTAATATTTTGATCTTCAGATTGATGACTTTTCGTATCAGATTTTTTATGCTTTTCAATTGTCGAAGCTGATTGTCTTAACATCACTTTCATTTTTAAATCATCTTGAGAACTTTCTTCTTTTCTCTCTTCGATATGATGAACATGTGCATGAACTGCGTGATGAGCATGAGCCATTTTAAAACCTACTTCCGCTAACCAGTCTTCGAAAAAACCGCGCCATTGTAGAATCAAAATTGCCTTTTGGCTTTTAATAGTTGTAACAAATTGCCAGCACTGTGAAGTGAGTCACAAAATCTATTAAGTACTGTACAGCATAAAAAAACGCCCTTTCGGACGTAATAAAAATACTTATTTATCTATAATTACTGGGTTAAAGATTCCCCTCTCCAAGTCTTAAGCATAGCATCCGCAGCATTTTCAGTGACAAAGTCACAATATTTACCGGCATAAGGTGGAACATATTCGTCCATACCAGAATTATGGTGGTACTGCCCAGAATATTCGGTATCGTTTATTGTAAATTTCATTGCTAATAATAACTCATCGCGCGACCAATTAATGCCTTGCCATGTTCCCATTACAGGTGCAGTACGATTTGAATCAACATATAAAGGCGCAGTACCGTCACTAGAGAACCCAATATAATCTTTATTGCTATAGGTTTTATTAATCATCCAACAGGTTGAACCTTTTGGAAACTTCACTGAATCTTCTTCTAATAATGCCTTGTAATAAGCTTCAAAAAAGCCCTGCTGACTAAGTGGCAATGATTCATAAATCCACTGGCCTAAATATTTAGTCACTGGTTGACCTGAAATATCAATTTTAACTAAATCTTGATTTAAGAATAAATTATCACCTTTCACTAAGTTGGCGGGTTGATAGTTTAAAGCTGTATCAGAAAACTGGACTTGAGAACCCAATAAATACCATGTGCCATCAGTTGTTTTAATCGGATCTAAGGTCACTCCCTGATCCGTAAAATAATGCTGACTAAGTTCATAACCTAATGGATGATTATCAGGATAGCTTATATAAATCTTATTATCCTGAATCTTATAATTTTTCTTCTCAAGCATTGGATTCCCAGCAATTTGACTCGCAGAAAAACCAACTAAAGTCTGCACTGGTGTTGTGGATGTATCCTGTTCTTGATTATCAGATTCATTACATGCCGAAAGTCCAAATGCACATAAACATGAAAGTATTAACTTTTTCATTATGTTCCTAAATTATTAATATAATGTAATCTGTATTATCAATAATTTACTTTTTTTGGCAATGCAAAAATTAAATAATTCAGATGAAAGGTACTATAGTTTTATTAAGAATGATTCTATAAAAATTAATATGCAATCAACCAAAACCATATAATTAAATAAGATACTTCCCAATCTGACTAGTTAATTAAAAGTGCTTTTGAATAGAAAAAAAATGAAACCATTATAGGCAATAAAATTATGAAAAGGAACTTATAGAATATTAGTACCCTCCTGTTTATTATATCTATTCTATCCAAACATTCCTCAACAAAAATTAAAAATATCCTATTGTGATATGGAAAAACAAATAATCAACCTCAACGTATTCAATTTCATTAAATCAGCATAGAAGTATTAAATATATTAAAAGCAAAAAAATAAAATTTAAAAATTCTTATGATTATGTCTCCAATAATATTCATACTTAGCGTTATCTTTCTATACAGAGGAGGTATTCCATTTAACACAAGAGCTGGGCTGGACAAAAAGAAAAGTCATCAATAAAAAAACGCCCTTTCGGGCGCTTTAATTAAAATACATATGGTCGAACAAAAATCAGGAAGAAAATTCCAAGCATCAGCAACCATTTTAAGAAGTAATACAACTTACGGTTTTTAGCTTTCAGTGCTTTGGCTTTAATACGAATTTGGTAAACATAACCAAAAGCTTTATTCAACCCACCTGTTTGGTCACCTGTTTCATTCGGAGAACTTGCCGCAGTCATGACACTACGGCCAAACCAATGATTGAAACGTTCCATCCATTTCACTTTCATTGGACGTTCAACGTCTGCAAAGAAAATGATACGGTTTTGATCTGTCTTATTTTCAGCGTAGTGAATATAGGTTTCATCAAACACGACACTTTGACCATCTCGCCAAGAGTATTTTTCACCATCGACATCAATAAAACAACGATCATCATTTGGTGTAATTAAACCCAAGTGATAACGGAGTGAACCTGCATATGGATCACGATGTCTTACCAAACGGCTGTCGGGTGCAAGTTCGGTAAACATTGCGGCTTTAATTGTCGGCAATGTTTTAAGCAGTGCTGTAGTTTTCGGGCAAAGCTCAGCAGCAGACGGATGACTCGATTCGTACCATTTTAAGTAAAAACGCTTCCAACCTGTTTTAAAGAATGAGTTAAAACCTAAATCGTTATATGTACTTGAAGCTTTAATTCCACCTTGGTCATATAAAGCTTTCGCTTCATCACGAATCATTTCCCAATTTTCATCTAACACTTTTAAATCTTTAAAATGCTGTGTATCGATATAAGGCTGATTCGGCACCTTTGAAAAGATGTACATTAAAAAGTTAATTGGTGCGAGCAAGGTTGAATGGTCAAAAAACTGACGATAAAACGAATGCTTTACTTTCCCACGATGCTGAATATACAACGCTGAAATGATAAAAATCGCTAATATGATCCACTTAATCATATAGTTACTCGCATTTAAGTACCTTTAAAGATACTTTGAAGAAATTTGAAATTGGCAAGAATAATATCAAACTCTAGAAGAAAATTCAGACATAGATCGGCAAGTATTATTTTTAATAAATAGAAATCTCAAAAATATTCATTCTTGAGATTTCCTAAACTTAGCTTTTAAATTAGTTTTGATATGATTGCCAATTTAAAGCAGGCAAAGAATCGAGGGCCTTTGCAGCGGTTTCATTGTAGACATAACAACCAGATTTCAATTGTGCAATTCTTAACTGAGCGAGACGGATACGCTCAGGAGTATCGGCATTTTTCAAGAATATTTCCCAATGCTTAATTTCTTGATCAGCCGTCCAGCCAATATTACCCGTATAATCTGCTCTATATGTGTTACCTTGATATTGCACCGCAACACTACTACTCTCACCAAAACCTAAAGTAGTATCATAAATCGTTGTCCATAGAACATTTTGCCATGATCCCTTAACTGCTTTATAAGTAAAGCCGAAGGGATTCGTTTGGTTCAAATAATTCAGATACTGAGCGTTTTCAGCATCAAAATCCTCAAAACTTTGATCAATTTCGTGATTTTGATCAACATTAAATGTGAAGGTTTCTTGATTAGATTTTTTTGAGATGAAACTATAACAACTACTGCCTTGAGGGAATTTATTCTGTCCATAAGTATTAAGAAATATACGCCCATTAGTCGTACTATCATCGCTCACTGGAAAACCTAGCGCTCGATAACCAGGTAAAACTGTATCAAACATATTCTTATCAGACAGATCAACTCTTTGAAATTTCCAATCCTCTTTGACATCTCCAGTGATGTCAAATCTCCAATCAGTCATTGAATTAAAATTCATGACATTGATTGCTTTATCAGTAGGGAAATAGAGTTTTTTCTCTGTTAACAAATACTCACCTAAAGCTTGATTAGAGGAGCCATCCGTAGATTTTTTATTAAATATTTCAAAATAAGCCTTATCTAACTCATCTGTTTTTTCATCAGAATAGTAATCCATAAAATAATAACGGGTACCATTCGCAATAGAATCTTGTGAAGTACCACTTTGATTGTTATTCGCTGAATTATTATCACTAGAACCACCACCTCCACATGCACTCAACATAAAAGGAAGGATGGCTAAAATCATAAATTTATTTTTTAACATAATACATACTTTATTGAACATTTTTATAACACAAAGTTTATCCAAAGATAAAAAAATAGACAATACTTTCTGTCTAATAATTCACAAAGAACCTTATTTTTTATTACCAGTTCAAAAATTAAAGTAATCAACTATCTGCTAGTTTTTTCTCACTTCATATTAGATTCCTGCTAGAAAGCAGTTTTTAAATAAAAATGTATTTTTCATATATATAGTTCAAGAAAGTTCTTTAAAAAAAATTGATGACCCTTGCGTCACGGCTTGATACAACTTGTCAGGTTTTTTTTAGATATAGTTATCGTAAGATTAGCGAAGCATAAATGTGTACCTAAGCTGTGCACACGCTTCATAACATCAACTTAGAAGTCCTCCAAAACCAAGGAGATCAGGCATGATCCACGCTGGCAATGCCATTACCGTCCAAATGCTTTCGGACGGAATTGCAGAATTCCGCTTTGACTTACAAGGTGAGTCGGTCAATAAATTTAACCGTGCAACAATTGAAGATTTCCAAGCTGCTATTGCTGCGGTAAAAGCAAATAATGATATTAAAGGCTTAGTTGTTACCTCTGGCAAATCAACATTTATTGTTGGAGCAGACATTACCGAGTTTGGTGAAAACTTCGCTCAAGGCGGAAAAGCGATTGTTGACTGGCTTATGCCTGTTCACGAAATCTTCAATAGCTTTGAAGATTTAGAAATTCCAAAAGTTGTTGCTATTAACGGTATGGCGTTAGGTGGCGGCTTTGAAATGTGTTTAGTGTGTGACTATCGTGTGATGTCAGAAGCTGCACAAGTGGGCTTACCAGAAATTAAACTTGGTATTTACCCAGGTTTTGGCGGTAGCGTACGTTTAAGCCGTCTTATTGGTATCGACAACGCGGTTGAATGGATGGCAATGGCTGCTCCTAAAAAACCGGCTGCTGCCCTTAAAGATGGTGCTGTAGATGCGGTTGTAGCTGCTGATAAATTACTTGAAGCTGCAACTGACTTAGTTAAGCAAGCAATTTCTGGTCGTTTGAACTGGAAAGCGAAACGCCAAGAAAAACTTGATGCTGTAAAATTGAACCCACTTGAACAAATGATGGCGTTCAACACAGCAAAAGGTGCCGTACTTGCTAAAGCAAATCCTGCTCAATACCCTGCTCCAAAATTATTACTTGATTCATTACAAGCTGGTGCAAGCCTTGCTCGTGACGAAGCATTAAAAGCGGAAGCTGAAGGTTTTGCAAAAGCAGCGATTACTCCACAAGCTGGTGCATTGATTGGTTTATTCCTCAATGACCAAGTTGTTAAGAAAACTGCTAAAAAACATGAAAAAGGTGCTCACCCTGTAAACCAAGCAGCTGTACTTGGTGCTGGTATCATGGGTGGTGGTATTGCTTACCAAGCGGCAAGCAAAGGCACACCAATCATCATGAAAGATATTGGTAACCCACAACTTGCACTAGGTATGTCAGAAGCGAACAGCTTGTTAACTAAACAAGTTGAACGTAAGAAAATGAAACCTGCACAAATGGGTGAAACCCTTGCACGTATCCGTCCTACTTTAAGCTACGATGAGTTTAAAGAAGTTGATATCGTGATCGAAGCGGTTACAGAAAATCCAAAAGTTAAAGAAATCGTTCTTGCTGACACTGAAAAGCATGTTCGTGAAAATACGATTATTGCGTCTAACACGTCTACAATTTCAATCACGCGTTTGGCGAAAGCTTTACAACGCCCTGAAAACTTTGTGGGTATGCACTTTTTCAACCCAGTTCACATGATGCCGCTTGTAGAAGTAATTCGTGGTGAAAAGACTTCTGAAGAAGCGATTGCAACTACTGTTGTTCTTGCTCAAAAAATGGGTAAAACACCAATCGTTGTAAACGACTGCCCAGGGTTCTTGGTTAACCGCGTATTGTTCCCTTACTTTGGTGCGTTTGACCTTCTTGTAAAAGACGGCGCAGACTTCCAGCAAGTTGACAATGTAATGTCTAAGTTTGGTTGGCCAATGGGTCCTGCTTACCTCATCGACGTTGTAGGTATCGACACAGGTGTACATGGTGCAGAAGTAATGGCTGAAGGTTTCCCTGACCGTATGAAGCCAGACTACAAAGGTTCAATCCAAGCAATGTACGAAGCTAAACGTCTTGGTCAAAAGAATGACGTTGGTTTCTATAAATACGAACTCGACAAGAAAGGCAAGAAAGCAAAAACTGTTGATCCAACAGCGTATGAAATCATTGCTCCTTTCGTAACGGGTGAAAAACGCGAGTTTGATAACCAAGAAATCATTGACCGCATGATGCTTGCTTTCTGTAACGAAACAGTTCGTTGCTTAGAAGACAACATCGTTGCAACTGCAGCTGAAGCTGATATGGCAATGATTATGGGTGTAGGTTTCCCTCCATTCCGTGGTGGTCCATGTCGTTATATCGACCAAACAGGTGTTGCTGAATACGTTGCACTTTGCGACAAATATGCACACTTAGGTAAGGCTTATGAAGCGCCACAAATGTTGCGTGACATGGCTGCTAACAACAAAAAATTCTACGGTTAAGGAGCAACGTGAATGGCTACTTTGAATCCACGTGACGTTGTCATCGTTGATGGCGTACGTTCTGCAATGGGTAAAACCAAAAACGGTATGTTCCGCAATGTACGTGCTGACAGCTTATCTGCTGAATTAGTTCGTGCACTCGTTGCTCGTAACCAGTTTGATACCAATGAAGTTGAAGACCTGATCTGGGGCTGTGTAAACCAGACTCTAGAGCAAGGTATGAACATTGGCCGTAACATCGGCTTATTGGCTGACCTACCAAAAACTGTGGCAGGTCAAACGGTAAACCGTCTTTGTGGTTCATCTATGCAAGCGCTTCATACTGCTGCTGCACAGATTGCAACAAACCAAGGTGATATCTTCATTATTGGTGGTGTAGAGCACATGGGTCACGTAGGTATGATGCATGGCATCGACCTTAACCCAGAAGCATCTAAACACTACGCTAAAGCATCTAACATGATGGGCTTAACTGCTGAAATGTTAGGTCGTATGAATGGCATTGGCCGTGAAGAGCAAGATGCATTTGGTGTTGAATCTCATCGCCGTGCTTGGGCTGCAACACAAGAAGGTCGTTTCAAAAACGAAATCGTTGGTGTTGAAGGTCACGACGCAAATGGTTTTAAAATCCTTTGTGACATCGACGAAGTAATTCGTCCAGATGCAAACCTTGAGTCGTTCAAAGCACTACGTCCTGTATTCGATCCAAAAGGTGGTACGGTAACTGCTGCTACATCTTCAGCTTTGTCTGACGGTGCTTCTGCAATGTTACTTATGTCTGCTGAGCGCGCGCAAGCATTAGGTTTAAAACCACGCGCTGTAATTCGCTCTATGGCTGTTGCAGGTTGCGATGCTGCAATCATGGGTTACGGTCCAGTTCCAGCAACTCAAAAAGCGCTTAAACGTGCTGGTTTAACGATGGCTGATATTCAAACTATCGAATTAAACGAAGCATTTGCTGCTCAAGGCTTATCAGTAATGAAAGGCTTAGGCGTTTATGACAAGCAAGACATCATTAACTTAAATGGTGGTGCGATTGCTTTGGGTCACCCACTAGGCTGTTCTGGTGCACGTATCACCACTACGTTGTTGAACGTAATGGAACAACAAGATACTCAAATCGGTCTTGCGACCATGTGTATCGGCCTTGGTCAAGGTATTGCAACGATTATCGAACGTGTTTAATTAACACCAAGATAAAAAAAATCCCCGCTCAATGCGGGGATTTTTATTTTAACGGCCTTTTAAACCGTCTTGAATTTGCTGCTGTAAATTTATGAGGTCATTAAGGTTTACTTTCATCGTACCCTCACGATAAGCATCGACATTACTTCGATTAATATTCAAAGGTCTTAACATTTCAAAGATACCATTGGTTGGATCAGAAGACTGTATTCCACCTGCTACCGCTAAAATGTATTGTTGTAAGAATGGAGAAAGTTGAGACAAATCAGGCTGTGCCATAACTGGCTGATAATCTACCGTAGCCATGCCTTCAGGGACCAAAGCATTCTGTATATCATTATGAATTTTATACTCACGGTGTTGCAGGGCCTGACGCACTTTTTTATCTTCTTGAAATGGTACAAATCCCACCTCTTCACGTAGCTCAGATTCAGCCATAACGCGAATTGTTGGTAAAGTAGCAACCTCTTCAGCTTGAACAGTCGGCAACCCCATAAAAGCAAATGCAGCGATCAAAGCTGATTGTTTTAGAAAGTTCATAACTTGCTCCAAAAATCAGTCACCCTATTCAAATTAAAAAGATGATGATTAAATTAAAAGTATCTATAAATAGGCTACAACAAAGTTGGTTTTGATTCAGTAAGGCTCAGATAAACGGTAAATATAATTAAATTTTTTAATGTAAAAGTACGGTTCTTCTATTTATTAAAACAGCATCCTATAAAACACTCTATAACTTAAACAAAAGTGGTCAGATTATAGAGTGCGATTTAACTTATAAGTTTTATTTGCTCTCTAACATCCCTTTTAAAGAATTCACGACTTGTGGAAACATCGTATAACCTTCTCTACCTAAAAAGTGCCCGCCATTAGGTACTGTAATGTACGGCGCATCAATTTCTTTCGCCAATTGAATCGTCAGTTTTGGCGGAACCAAATCATCATTATCAGACAAATACACCAGCTTTTTCTTTATGTCATGAAAGTAACTCGTATCGACTTTGCTTTTTGTTATATAAGCATCGAGTGGAGAAAAATCTGAAATAGGTCCAGAAAATCCGGATACTAAAATCATTCCTCCAATCTTTTGATAATCATGTCTTTGTAAAAAGTGCAGTAACGTAATCACCCCTAAACTGTGCGCAACAAAATAGGTATTCTCATCCACCTTAGGGATCTGTTGATCTAAAACCTTCTGCCAAGCATCCACATCTGGATGCTCAGAATCTGGAAATGGAATTAAGGTAACAGTCGTATGTTCATCTTCTATTTGATGTTTTAAATCTAGAAACCAGTGATCATCTATAGAAGCAGAGTAACCATGGAGCACAAATATTTGACGCATGTTCTTCTCCTGAAGTTCAAGTGTTTTGGCATTTGCAACAAATGACATTAATCCGAATAACACCAATAAAATGAGTTTTCTGATCATGGAACAAGTACCATTTTGAAAGATAAAAACATGGTAAACTATGACACCACTGTTAAGGTCAACCCCATTTTATGAACCTTGCCAAAGTTGCCGAGCTCACAAAAGTCAGCCCGCGTATGCTGCGTTATTACGAAAGTTTAGGCCTTATACAGCCTCATCGGGCGAATAATAACTATCGAAGTTACACACAAAAAGATATTGAAAATATTAAGAAAATTAAAATACTAAATGATGCAGGCATGCACCTAAAAGACATTCAAGCCTTACTGCCTTGTTTTGATTTAGATGAACGCGTATTTACGCTGTGCTCAGTGGTTCAAGAAAAACTGCAAACTGAACTCATGCATGTTTCTGAACAATTAAACAAACTACAAACTTCTCAAAGTTTATTACAATCTTTTTTAACCAAAGGAAAAACCGAGAGCACCAATCCATAATTTTTGATGCTCATGCTACGCTTATTCTTTTAAATCTCCTTCGAGTGCAGCTACATTCTTTTTCTTAATTTTTTCAATTTTTGCATTCAATTTTAGAACATCTTGGTAAAGCCCATTAAATTTTTTGACCTGCGCATTTTCATGAAAAAGAATCATCTGATCTTTCTTCTGCCATTCATAATTTTTTAGAAGCTTAAACATTTCTTCTGCTTTATCTAAAATTTGTAGCTCAATCATAAAAATTGCATGATCTTGATCAGCTTTTTGCTGAGTTCCTAATTTCATTTCAAGAAGTTGTCTCATCTCTGCATCGACAGATAATTCCTGAACTTTTACTAAGAAAGTTTTATGAATTTTTTCATATTCAGTTTGATATTTATCTGAAGCCATACGGACATCAGCTAACATCTTCTCGGTTTCTACAAACTTTTGCTTTTTATCAATATCTAAACGGTCAACATTTAAAAAAGTATCCCATTTTGCCGCCTTTAACTCCCTTAAATATGCATTTCGTGCATTTATATTTTGAATCCAATAACTTAAAAGAAATTCTGAAATTTGCTTATAGTGTCCTGCCAACCGTTTATCGTGAATATTAAGCTCGACAGGTTTAGACCAGTCTTGCGCTTGTTCATAAAGCTGGTTCATTTTTTCAGTCATGACCACATCAAACATTTGACTGCTGTCTTTGGCTTGCTGCTGTTTAATATGCTGATAGGTGAAAAAAATAATGCTTATGACAACAACCAGACTTGCTATCGCAATCAAAACTCGGCGCATACACACCTCCTATTTCCCTTCTTATAGTTTTGCTCTTTATAGTTATAAAATAGAGCTTATTCTTCTTTATATGCCATTTATTTCACAATACGCAACACTGTATTCGCTACTCAAAGCTTTAAATCCTTGTGCATCATCCCTATTATGATGGGTAATTAAAATTTATGAGATTCTCCCATGCGTGTTGATGTCTGGTCTGATGTAGTTTGCCCTTTCTGTTATATCGGCAAAAAACGCCTTGAACATGTAGCTGCTGAAGCAGGTATTGAGCTTGAAATTCACTGGCATAGTTTCGAATTAGATCCTGATGCACCAGCAAAACATGACACATCAAATACTGAGCGTTTGGCTAAAAAATATGGCCGTACCTATGAAGAGATGGAAGAAATGGAGCGCAATATTGCGGCCATGGCTGCCTCTGAAGGTATTGATTTCCAATGGCAAAAGGCGAATTCTGGCAATAGCTTTAATGCTCACCGTATTATCCACCTTGCGCAAAGCAAAGGCTTAGGCAACCAAGCAAAAGAAGCTTTTTTCCATGCTTATATGACCGAAGGTTTGGCAATTGGTGAACGTGAGGTTGTTGAAGAAATCGCTTCTCGTATTGGTCTTGATAATGCCGAAGTTGAATTTGTATTAGATACAAATGAACTATCTGACTTTGTTCGTCATGATGAAAAAATTGCGAAAGAGCAGTTAAATGTTACTGGCGTGCCATTTTTTGTATTTGATCAAAGAATTGCGCTCGCAGGTGCTCAACCACGTGAAGTCTTTTTAAATGTTTTAGAGCAAGCACAGCTCAAAGCAAATGCTGAAGAAGTTGAACAGGATGATGCGGCTGTTTGTAATGATGAATCATGTGATATTCCACAGAAATAAATCAACACAATTGAAAGTGTGATTAAATCGTATGTTTTATCACCATTTTAGCAATAGAGCGTTCTAAAAAAAGAACTATCTAATTGTTTAAAATCAGTTTATCATTGCCGCTTAGAATATTCGCGCTGTAATGTTCTGTTTTTTATGTGTTTAATGATCGGAATTTGAAGTTTCCTTGATCTATCGTCCCCCTTAACTGGGGGATTTTTTTATGTAAAAATAATCGCTACTAGCTTAAACTTTTTAATTTATTTCAAATATGTAATAAAAGTTAAATTTACTTAACTTTTGTGTCGCCCTCTTGATTTTATTAGAAAAATCAACAAAAGTGGAAACAACAACAAAACATAAAGATAGATATGAAAACATTTCACGTAATGCCGTACCGGCAGCTTTTTGCACTTTTAACGCTTGGATTCGGTTCGGTGTGTATTACTCATGCAGAAAACACCTCTTCCTCTCAAAATCAACAAGTAGAAGGTTTGTCATCTGGAGTCCAAACCGAAGTCACAACAGACGAGAATCTGTTAGATCAGATCCCACGTTGGGTGGACGCGACCCCCACCATTTTTCCCGAGCAGTCTAATCAACCTATTGTTCCACCTACCGAACAAACAGAAGATCAAACATGGGTTGATCGTAAACAAAAGAACATTCGTAATTGGGCCGATCGTACTTCTGAAAAAATTGACAACTGGTTTGGTGAAGTCGATCCAAAGAAACCTGCGACAGCAACTATTCGCGTAATGGTCGATAACTATTGGAATGAATACGATAACTTTGAAATTAAGCCCAGAATACGAGGTAGGATTAAATTACCGACGCTAGAAAAACGTCTAAGCGTGGTATTTGGTGATGACTCTTTAGATAACGAATTTAATAACAGTCCAGCCAATATTAACCAGAACCCAAATCAAGGTTCAAATAAGAAGCTAGACGGTAAGCAAACTCGAGATGACAACAGTTCTATTGCTTTACGTTGGTCAGATTTCTCGAAAAAATTGCCTTTTGAAACAGATGCAGACTTAGGTATTCGTTCTGGAGACGATATTTACGTTCGTTTAAAAGCATCGAGAGATTGGCAACTCCGTAATGATTTTAAATTTTATGCTGAGCAAATTTATCGTTATGGCATAGACAGCGAAAACTATTTACGTACTAATCTTGAACTTACACATGCCAGACCAAATCAACCGATTTTATCGAATCAGTTCAGCTTAACTTATGCCGATGACCAAGATGATGATCTAGCTTGGGAAAATAGGGTTTTCCGTGAACATAGTTTCTTTGCAAACAACCGTTTTAACTATGGTATTTATACAGGTGGTTATTACAACGACAATGACTTGCGTTTGAATAGTTGGGGACCATTTGTTTCATGGCGCCAACCTGTTTTACGTGAATGGTTCTTTGTTCAAGGAGACGTAAATTACTTTAATGATCACCGGGAAGATCGCAACCATTTCGTTAGTACCTTCTTGCGCTTAGAAGCTCTTTTTTAAGCTGCCAAACATCACCTTGGAACCCATCCAAGGTGATGAATAATAAAATACTTTTAAATAAAATTTTAAGCTTAGCCTTTTAAAATATTGTTCTAATTTTTTATTTTTGATTCCTTCTCTTTAAAAATGAATCAATTCTCCCCTTTTTCATTTCAATACAAATCAGCTGCCTTAGTTTGCCTTTATAGTTTAGGCGTATTGGCTTTAATTCCGCATACTCAATTTTTTTATAATTCTTTAAAGCACCCACGTTCAAGGCGACATTCCTACTCATCCAACCAACTCAGCAAAGCAAATAGACCCTCTCTGCCATTTGCACTCTCTCCTTGCGAAATAGAGACAAATAATGCTTTACCCGATATAGCATTATTTCAAGAACTAATGGCTGTATTTGGTAATGATACTTTATGGAAGCGTGCGACTCAGCCTGACCAAACTTATAAAGCCTTTGGTAAGAAAAAGAAGAGGAACTCTTCAGCTCAGGTTTCGACAACTAATCCACTGAGTGCAAGCTGGGCCACCATTTCAACTTGGATGCCTTTTGAAAATAATCTTGATTTAGGTTCAAACTCAGAAAATGATGTTTATGTACAATTTTTGGCAAAGAAAAAATGGAATTTAAGACATAACTTTAGTTTGGATACAGAACAAGTATTTCGCTACGGTTCAACCAGCCGAAACTACACCGAAACAACGCTAAACTTAACGCAGAAAATGCAAGATAACACTCTTTTTGCTAATAAATTTAATGTGAATAAGAGTGAAAATGAAGATTACAGTTGGGGAAATTGGACTTTCCAGCAGTACCAATTTTTAAAGGATAATCATCTTACTTACGGTGTCTATAGTGGTGGCATATATACCAAAAATGACATTCGACTAAATAGTTGGGGACCTTATATTTCTTGGCGCCAGCCTGTGTGGCGAAATTGGCTTTTTATGCAAAATGACCTTAACTTTTTTAATCATATTGATGATGATTCGAAACATCAACTCAGCGTTCAAATGAATCTCGAAGCTAATTTTTAATCAGAAATCACCAAATTGTGGATAACTCTTTCTTTATCCACAAAAAAGCCCCTGATAGTTCAGAGGCTTTTTTTATACTGAATTATTTCAACAGTAAGCTATTAATACGTTTTACATAAGCTGCCGGGTCTTCTGGTAAACCACCTTCAGCAATAACGGCCTGATCGAAAATCACATTTGCCAAGTCATCAAACTGCTCTGAACCTTCAAGCTTCTTCACCAAAGGATGTTCAGGGTTAATTTCTAAAATTGGTTTGATTTCCGGCACTGCCTGTCCTGCTTGTTTTAACATACGGATGAGTTGAGGTGATAACTCACCTTCACTTGTTACTAAACACGCAGGAGAATCGACCAGACGCGTGGTTACGCGTACTTCTTTGGTTTTAGCTTTCAATGAATCACTTAGCTTATCAACAACAGGTTTAAACTGTTCAGCGGCTTGCTCAAGTGCCTTTTTCTCTTCAGCATCTTGCAAGTCACCTAAATCAACCGCGCCTTTAGACACATTCTTTAATGGCGTCCCTTCAAACTCTTGAACAAAATTCATTGCCCATTCGTCCACACGCTCTGCCATTAATAGTACTTCAATGCCTTTTTTCTTAAACAACTCAAGCTGTGGCGAGTTTTTCGCTGCCGCTAAGCTGTCAGCAGTCACATAATAGATGGCTTTTTGGCCCTCTTTCATGCGAGCCTTATAGTCAGCAAAAGAAGTTGTTACTTCATCATTTGTTGAAGTCGCATAACGTAATAATTTTAAAATACGTTCACGGTTACCAAAGTCTTCGCCTAAGCCTTCTTTAATGACTGAGCCAAACTCACTGTAGAACGTCTTGAATTTTTCTTGGTCTTTTTCATCTTCCGATTTAGCCAAGCCATCAAGTACAGTTAATACGCGGCGTGCATTACCTTCACGAATCGTTTTGACATCACGGCTTTCTTGCAACAACTCACGGCTGACATTGAGTGGTAAATCCGCACTATCCACTACACCTTGAACAAAACGTAGATAATTTGGAATTAAATTATCCGCATCATCCATAATAAAGACACGTTTCACATAGAGCTTAATGCCCGCTTTTGCTTCACGAGTAAAAATGTCATGTGGTGCTTTACTTGGAATATAAAGTAGCTGTGTATATTCGGTACTGCCTTCAACACGGTTATGCGCCCAAGCCAGTGGCGCTTCAAAGTCATGCGTTAAGTTTTTATAGAACTCAACGTACTGCTCTTCAGTCACTTCGCTCTTGTTACGTGTCCATAAAGCACTAGCTGAGTTAATTGCTTCCCACTCGCCAGTTTTGACCATTTGGCCGCCTTTAGGCTCTTCACCTTCAGCAACCTCTTCTTCTTGCCAAACTTCTTTTTGCATTTGAATTGGCAAGCTAATGTGGTCAGAGTATTTATTAACGATCTGCTTAACTTTATAAGATTCTAAATAATCAAGCGCATCATCACGCAAGTGAAGAATAATGTCTGTACCACGTGAAGCCTTATCAATTTGTTGAACTTCAAACTCGCCTGTACCACCACTAATCCAACGCACCCCTTCAGATGCATCTAGACCTGCACGGCGTGATTCCACGGTAATTTTATCGGCAACAATAAAACCTGAGTAAAAGCCAACACCAAATTGACCAATCAACTGAGCATCTGCTTTTTGATCGCCAGTCAATTTTGACATGAAATCTTTAGTACCCGATTTTGCAATGGTACCCAAGTTATCAATCGCTTCTTGCTGATTTAAGCCAATACCGTTATCAGAAATCGTTAAAGTTTTATCTTCTTTATTTAAAATGACTCGTACATGAAAATCGGGATCATTTTCATAATATTCAGGATGATTAATTCCTTCAAAGCGCAATTTATCACATGCATCTGATGCATTAGAGATCAGCTCGCGTAAGAAAATCTCAGGGTTAGAATAGAGAGAATGCGTCACTAAATGTAAAAGCTGTGCAACTTCCGCTTGGAAACTATAATTTTGTGATGCTTGTTCACTCATAAATCACTCCTTAAATTTTGAAGTCTGTTTGTTCTCGAATGCTTTATGAATGGAGTACTTCTAGAATTTTTCAATCCTGAATATTAAAAATTTTTACTCTAATTAAAATGGACCGTGGCTTAACACTCTATCTTGCAATATTGCATCTAGCTGCTGTTGTCGTTGTTGATAAGCTTTGCTAATACAACTTACACCAGCCGCACAAGCATTTCTTTTTTTCAGCCATTGGTGCTGAGCATCTTTTTGGTTGTCTCGCCCGCCCATTGGTAAAGCATGCAGAACAATTTGATAGGTCGTTGCCATTTTTACATCGGCATCATTTAAAGAGCGGTTTTTACAAATAGTCTTTTCCGTTTTAGTTTTTGCAGCATCACACGAGAAACTTGCAGCTTGTAAATTTTGTGTGAATGCGATACCACTAAAAAGTGCTAAACAAAGCGCTAATTTTTTGTTCATGATTTTCTTTCCATGTTTTGTAATGAATAGAATTTAGTTTAGAAAAAAAATTGCATAAGATATGTTTAAAACTGTCTGTTTTATGCTTTTTTTAGTGCAAATAAAGTCCATAAAAAAACCTCACATAAATTATATGTGAGGTGCCTGAGTCTAGGTTTATTATTATATTGTTCTATTTATTATTATGCTTAAAATTTATAGCTATAACCTAAAGTGTAAACAAACGGATTAATATCTAGATCAAATTTATAATTAGCAACTGATGGATCAATTGTTACTTCAGGACTAATATCCATATAACGAACATCTACAAATACTCCCCAGTTTTTAGCATCAGCAGGTTGAAAATTAAAACCAACTTGTCCTGCCACACCAAAATCTTCTTTAACTTTTACCGCTACTCCTTGTTCATCCCAAGGAATAAATGCTGTAGCACCAACACCAATATACGGTGTGAAACGAGTTGAGTTTTTAAAATGATATTTCGCAGTAATTGTCGGTGGTAACTGTTTAATACGCGCTACATTTTTACCATCTAACAATACATCATGGTTAATAGGCGCTGCTAATAATAACTCTGCCGAAAATGGAGATTGGCCAAAAAAGTATTCTACTGATGGTGTAAATGCATATTCATGATCTGCCTTTACTACACCCAAAGGTGTTGTTGTATCTTCTGATGGAGCAATAACACTTCCACCAAATTTCACTTGCCAGTTACCAGCAAAAGTAAAAGAAGACATCCCCATTAATGCAACAACCAAAAATTTTTTGAACA
>NZ_JRVL01000082.1:0-34835 GCF_054823985.1 Acinetobacter sp. GN11
TAATGGCTTTTATGCACTCTGACAAGAATGACTTGGGAATGTAATTCGAGTTCGCCATATTCTGGTTCTACTTGAACATAGTGAAGCTGACCAAATTCATCACGCACACGGGCTTGGGCAGAAAATCCAGGTCTGGCATTACCACTTGAAATAGTTGCTAATCGACCTAGGAGGTTATAGTTAGTATGAGTGAGCTTTGGCTTAATTACTTGGTCAAGGCAGTGAATCATGAACACAGTAAAGAAGATTGCGATGACTAGTGCGGGGACGATTAAATAAAATGGTGAAATAAAGTAATGCTGTATTGCGAAGAAAGAGAGTTGTAAAAAGTAACCTGCATAACTGAAATTGATGAGTAAAAAAACGAAAATTAAAGCTTTAGAAAATTTAACATTAAGTAATGGTGAGTTAGAAAGCCAATCTGGTGCAATTTTTTTAAGTAACTGACTTGGACGGAGTCCAATATACATACCAATGGTTTCTACCACGCTGAGCAATATCAAAGCCACTACACTTAAGTGAAATGGCATAAGATAATAATTGAAAAAGAAATCAGCCATGGCAGAAACTCTAATGTTAATCGTCTCAGTCTACGATATAGATACCGCCATCTGAATGTACTTTAAGCTCAACTTTATTTAAAAAATCACCTAAACAAGGACCTGAAATACATTCGCCTGTTTCCACAGAAAATAAAGCACCGTGGGTAGAGCATTGGATATATTCTTTGTCTTGATCTAGAAATTGATTTTCTAGATATTCAAGCTCAGTTTGTAGGTGAGGGCATAAATTCTGATAAGCATAGAATGCGCCGTCACGTTGCGTAACGAAAATAGTAGTTCCTTGTAAAGTGTCAAAAGCCCTAGCTTCGCGCTCAGGAACTTCTTCCGTCATACAGATCCTTTCCATTTCAAGCACATTCCTTCTGAAAATTTTCAAGAAGTTTAGCATAATCATTAACAGCTAAACGTGGACCAAACTGAGAGACTACTTCGCTCGAAATTAAGATAGCTAACTGAGCCGCCGCATTCAAATCTTGATGGTAATTTAGGGCATATAGGAATGCGCCTGCAAATGCATCGCCTGCACCATTTGTGTCAACGGCTTCTACATGACGTCCAGCAACATGAAAATGTTGAGCTGGGTTAGAAACTAAAGCACCTTTAGCACTTTGAGTAATGACTACAGTATGATTTTTAAAACGTAATTGAGCCAGAGCATCTTCTACTGATGTTGTATTTGTATACATTAAGGCTTCTTGTTCATTACAAAATAGTAAATCTACGCCATCATCCATAAGTTCTTCCAAGCCTTCACGAGCGTATTGCACCATCGCAGGATCTGAAAGAGACAGGGCGATTTTAACGCCATTTGCTTTTGCAATTTCTCTTGCTTGTTTTACAGCTTTACGAGCCGTTTCACTTGTAGAAAGATAACCCTCAATATAAAGCCATTTTGCTGTTTTTAATGGTTCAAAATCGATTTGATCTTGAGACAGTTCAGCTGTAATACCCAAATAGGTGTGCATTGTGCGTTCAGAGTCTGGGCTAATGAGTACCATACAGGTACCAGTTACGCCTTCACTAATCGATTTTGGTGTGGTCTGGATGTTAGCTTCATTTAGACCTTGCAGATAAATTGCACCTAAATCATCGTTACCAACGCGGCAACCATAAAAAGCGCTTCCGCCTAATGCACTGAAAGCTACAGTCGTATTTGCCGCTGAACCACCACTTGCTTGACCTTTGTAGTCTTGGTGCTGTTTTAACTCTGCATAAAGAGCAGATTGAGTGTCACCATCGGACAACTGCATTGTGCCTTTTTGCAGGCCTTGTTGATTCAGAAAATCATCAGACACTTTAAATTCTTGGTCGATTAATGCATTACCAATTGCAAAAAGATCTACAGTTGCCATATGTGTTGTCACAAATAAAAAAATCAGGTTGCTAAGTTTACACCATTGCTTGGATTTGCTGTAGTTTGTTGAATAAAATTCAGTTAATTCAAAAATTAGAAGGGAAAATATTGTTGTTTAAATACTATTAAGATCATAAGTAGGTCAGCTCAGGCATTTTATGAGCATCTTCATTATCAACTTTAAGGAATTTAAAGATGGCTATGGAGAGAGGTCCGTTACTTTATTAAAAAATGGGGGGGCTAGCGGAATAAATACACCTCATAGTAATTCTTTTTTTAATAAGATGATTTTTAAAGTTAGGGCTGATTTAACAAGGCCATTGAACTCATAGTTTTAATAAATATTATCAATTAATAATGATTCTTGCTAATATTTACAAATACAGTGTATTTCATTGAAACTTCGCATGAAATTTTTCGTAGCGAACTTACATGAAGCGTTCTATTTTATTTATTTCATCAGTTGGGGTTATGACAAGCCATGTATATGCCGTAGAGGCAGAGCAACAGGCTGTAACGAATCTTCCAACAATTTCAGTAAAAGCTGAAAAGGAACAAAGCTTAAAACAAGAAGTGGGACAAGCATCAACTGCAACTAAAGGACTTATGCAATTAAAAGATGTTCCTCAAATCGTAAATGTGGTGCCTAAACAAGTTTTAAGAGAACAAACTGTAACCTCGATGCAAGGTGCCTTGCAAAACGTTGCTGGTCTGAGCTTTAGTGTAGGTGATGGGCAACGTGATCAGGTCATGATTCGTGGTTTCTCTGCAATCACAGATAACTATGTAGATGGTATTCGTGATGATGCATTGTATTTTCGCGACATGTCGAATGTTGAGCGTATTGAAGTATTAAAAGGGCCTGCTTCTGTATTATATGGACGTGGTTCTGCGGGTGGATTAGTTAATAAAATTAATAAAAAACCAATGGATGAATCTTTGCGTGAAGTCAGTCTGATTGGCGGCACAACAGGGCAACGCCGTGCAGAAGTCGATGTGAATGAAAAAGTAGCAGAGAATGTTAAGTTTCGTTTAACTGGCGCAGTTGAAGATTCAGATGGTTATCGTGATCAGACCTTTTTAAAACGCCAAGCGGTTGCTCCATCTTTACAATGGGATATTTCAGACAAGACGAAGCTTTTAATTCAGGCTGACTATTTGCATGATGACCGTTTAGCAGATCAAGGTTTCCCGACCGATCCAATTACAGGTAAACCTGTTAAAACAAACCCTAAAACTTTTTATGGTGCATTAAACGGCAAAGAAGTTGGTGATGTTGATACTGAAATTTCAAGCCAAACCATAAGTTTAGATCATGAGTTTAATGATAATCTAAAATATCATGGTGCAGTTCGTCACTATAACTACTCATTAGACCGTCAATACAGTGTCGATTCACATCAAGACGCTAACAAAAATAAATTACCCGCTGACCAAATTCAATTAAGTCAAAATAAAAGAATACGTAATGAAGATGGTGTCTATGTTCAGCAAGAATTAAGTAGTTTATTTAATACAGGATTTTTAAAGCACAACACTTTGATTGGTGCAGAGTACAGTAAACAGCACAAAGATGAACTCGTGTGGAGCAAAGCCCGTCAGATTACAAATATATTTAACCCAGAGCTTGAAAATTGGGCTCCATTAGATACAAGTGTAGCTGCGGAAACTAATAATACTAATACATTCGAAAACTATGGTATCTATTTACAAGATTTAATGACAGTTACAGATCAGCTGAAAGTTTTAGTTGGTTTACGTTACGATAATTTATCGCAAGATCGAAATAATAAAGTGAAATCTCAAATATTAAATAGAACTGATAACACCTATTCTCCACGAATCGGGGTGGTTTATCAGCCAGTAAGTAATATTTCCCTCTACACTTCTTATAACCGATCTTTCCAACCTTTGGCTGATTCATTTGTTTTATATAAAAACAGTGATGATTTGAGTCCAACAAAAACCGAAAATATTGAGGTTGGTGCGAAGTGGGATGTAAATGATCAATTGAATGTGACATTGGCTTTGTTTGAAATGAGCCAAACTAATATTCAAAACCAGGATCCAGCAAACCCAAATCAAGCATTGTTGGCGGGTGAACAAAAAACCAAGGGTGTTGAGATTTCATTAACAGGTCAATTGACTGATCAACTTTCAGTACTAGCAGGCTATTCTTATATGGATGGTAAGATTGAGAAATCTGCTGTTGGACTAACAGGCAATCATTCTGCACTCACACCAAATAACACGGCTAACTTGTGGTTAAAATATCAAATTAATGATCATTGGTATGCGGCGGTAGGTGGACGTGGTGAATCATCACGCTTTAGTGCGCCAGATAACAAAAACATTTTACCAGGCTATGCTGTTGTAAATGCAGCGTTAGGTTATCAAAGTGAACGTTATGATGTGAACTTCAACTTAAATAACCTGTTTGATCGTGATTACTTTGTTTCGGGACATAGTGGAGCCAATGATTCAAACATGATGGGCGATCCACTGAATGCTCAAATTGCACTTCGTTATCGTTTTTAAGTAAAAGTTTTCTAAAAGCTCATCAACTTGATGGGCTTTTTTATTTATTGGGTCGCATATTCATAGAACTAAAAGCTTTTGTTCTGGTAGGATAAAACATTCATGGCTATGTGCTTGATATCAAAGCCTTGCCAATGGAAACTAATACTCAACAAAAACATAGTATTTTACTTGGCTTTTGTTCGGCAATCTCAAGCTGACTCAGGCTATAATGAGACTTATTCACTTATCCGATATGTTAGGAGATCACATGACTGTAGATGTCACTGAAACCATTTCTCAAACTGTTCACCCTGCGTTTCAGTTGCTACGTCAGCACCATGTAGAAGCATTAGATATTTTAGTGTCTGAATATAAGCATAAAGTCACAGGTGCTGTGCATTATCACTTGGCAACTGACTATGATGAAAATGTATTTCTTGTTGCTTTTAGAACACAGCCTATGGACTCTAAAGGCACTGCACATATTTTAGAGCATACCGCTTTGTGTGGGTCTGAAAAGTTTCCGGTACGTGATCCGTTCTTTTTAATGATTCGTCGTTCTTTAAATACTTTCATGAACGCATTTACAGCAGCAGATTGGACTGCATATCCATTTGCTACTCAAAATAAAAAAGATTTCCAAAACTTACTTTCTGTTTATCTTGATGCGGCGTTTGCCGCTAATTTGAATCCACTTGATTTTGCTCAAGAAGGCATTCGTATTGAACTTGAAAATGGGCAACCTGTTTATAAAGGTGTTGTTTTTAATGAAATGAAAGGTGCGATGAGTGCGCCATCTGACCAACTTTATCACCAGTTGGCTCATCATTTATTTCCTGAAACGACCTACCATTACAATTCAGGTGGCGACCCGAAAGATATTCCTGATTTAACGTATGAGCAGTTAGTCGAGTTTTATAAGACTCATTACCATCCAAGTAATGCGGTGTTTATGACTTTCGGGAATCAAACAGCTTATGAGTTACAAGAGCAATTTGAAAAACTAGCTCTAAATAAGTTTTCTGCGGGTACAACTTTATATTCTAAGCCTGAAAAACGTTTAGCTGCGCCAATTGAAGTAACAGAAAATTATGGCGTTGATAGTGATGATTTAAAAGATAAAACTTATCATGTTCTATCTTGGTTATTACCAGAAGCAAATGAAGTGAAATTGCGTTTGGGAATGCGTTTGGTTGAAGGAATTTTGTTAGAAAATTCAGCTTCACCACTACGTCATTACCTAGAAACATGTGGTTATGCTCAATCAACAGGTCCATTAATGGGCGTAGACGATAGTAATTTTGAAATGACTTTCTACTGTGGTGTTCAAGGTTCAAACCCAGAACATGCGCAAAGCTTTAGAGATGGTGTTTTAAATATTCTGCGTGATGTTGCTGCAAAACCAATTGATAGTAATTTAGTCGATGCAATTTTGCATCAGATTGAGTTGCATCAGCGTGAGATTAATGGTGATGGTACACCTTATGGCTTAAGTTTAATTTTAAATGGCTTAAGCGGTGCGATTCACCACAATGACCCAATTCAAATTTGGGATGTTGACAGCGCAATTGCACAAGTTAAAGAAGAGTTGAAAGACCCAATGTGGTTATCAAATCTGATTCAAACACATTTGCTAGACAACCCACATCGTGTGCAGATGACTCTAGTTCCAGACCCTACTAAGTCTGTAAAAGAGCAAGAAGCAGAAAAAGCACGTTTAGCTGCTATTGGTGAGAAGTTAACAGATGCTGATAAGGCTGAAATTATCGCTAATACCAAGGCGCTAGAGGAACGTCAGGATACTCCAGACAACCTTGAACTATTACCAAAAGTAGGTTTGGAAGATGTACCTGCTGACTTGCATATTGTGCAGGGTCAATTACGCGAAATTCTTTGTAATCGTATGGATACGCCGTTGAATCTGTACCATGCTGGTACGAACGGTATTTACTATCAACAAGTACTCATTCAGATTCCTGAAGATATTGTGAAGTCACCTTACTTCAATTTGCTTTCTATTTTGATGGGCGAAGTGGGTGCAGGTGAATATGACTATCTTGAACTACAAAACTTACAAACAGCTGTAAGTGGTGGTTTAGGAATGGGCGCTTCATTGCGTAGTAAAGTTGATGACAAAGATAAAATTAGTGCTTGGTTAACGTTAACGACTAAATCTTTGACTCAGAAGTTTGATGCCATTCATTTATTAAAATTAGCATTTGAACAGCTTCGATTTGATGAGAAAGAACGAATTATTGAGTTATTGCAACAACGTAAAACACGTTGGCAATCTCGCTTATCTGGAGCAGGTCATAGCTACGCAATGCAAATCGCGTCACGTAATATGAGTGCCTTGGCTCAACGTGATTATCAGAATACTGGTTTAGGCGCATTAAACTGGTTAGGTGAGCTTGTTACTAAAATTACCCAAGATGATGCAGCTTATGATGATCTGATTGCAGAATTAAAGCGTATTCATCGTAAATTATTGCAAGCGCCTAAACAGTTCTTGCTTGTATGTGAAGAACATCAGTCTGAGCGTTTGGTTGAAGAAATCCAAAATGTTTGGGATAAACTAAACGTTGATGCAACCGCAACAGAGTTAACCCACGTAGAACAGGCAAATGACAATAATCATGAAGCATGGTTAATTCAGGCAAATGTTCAGTTCTGTGCTTCAGCCTATCAGGCGGTGGATGTGTCGCATCCAGATGCAGCTCCGTTAATGGTATTGGCAGCTTATTTACGTAATGGGTTCTTACACAGCGCCATTCGTGAGAAAGGCGGTGCGTATGGTGGAGGAGCAAGTTATGATGGGAATGCGTGTTCATTCCGTTTCTATAGTTACCGTGACCCACGTTTAGCAGAAACTTTTAAAGATTTTGAAGCAAGTGTGCAATGGTTATTAAATACGGAACAACAGCCTCATCAGCTTGAAGAAGCGATTCTTGGTCTAGTTGCAAGTATGGATAAACCAGGTTCACCAGCGGGTGAGGCGATTACTGCATGTTATGCATTGTTGCATGCAAGAACACCAACTTTCCGCCGTATCTTACGTGAGAGATTGTTGCATGTAACATTAGATGATTTACAACGTGTTGCTCGTCAATATTTAGTTGAGCAAACTCCTGTAAAAGCTGTAGTTGCACCATTTGCCAAACGCGATGAATTGCAGCAATTAGGTTTTACCATTCAACAAGTGAATTAAAATAAAGATTGGAGATGAACATGGCGTTCAGACAATTTGAACGCACATCTTTACAGCTAAGCATGGGAATTGTGCTTAGCTGTTTGTGTGCGTCTGTGACATATGCTGACACCTTGGCACCTGTAACCCCCGCGACAGTAGATGCATGTGTTGCTCTTGCTTCGAATGCCGATCGTCTGGCTTGTTATGACTCTGTATTTAAACCGTCAGCTTTACCAGTTATTCAAGCTGCGGCTGTACCAGAGCCTGTTAAAAAAATTGATGCACCTGCAGTCCCACCTGAAACCTTTAAAGAAAAGGTGGTAGAGACGGTTAGTAATATCAAAATAATTGGTAAAGCACCGAAAATTGAACCTACTACTTCTTTGCTCGATCAACGTTGGGAGTTGTCTGAAAAAAGTAAACTAGGGGTTTGGAATATTCGTGCTTATCAGCCAGTCTATCTACTACCTGTATTCTGGACCAGTGACAAAAATGAGTTGCCACATAGTCCGAACCCAAATAATACGGTGACAGAAGATCAAAATCTGAAATCAACAGAAAGTAAATTTCAGATTTCTTTAAAGACCAAAGCTTGGGAAAATATTTTTGGCAATAATGGTGATTTGTGGGTAGGTTATACCCAATCTTCACGTTGGCAGACATTCAATGCAGAAGAGTCTCGTCCTTTCCGTGAAACGAATTATGAGCCTGAAGCAAGTTTAATGTTTAGAACGAACTATGAATTGCTTGGCTTAGATGGCCGTCTGCTTGGGGTTACTTTAAACCATCAATCAAATGGTCGTTCAGATCCATTATCTCGTAGCTGGAACCGTGTAATCTTTAACGTTGGATTAGAGCGCGGTAACTTTGCTGTAATGCTTCGTCCATGGATTCGTCTTGAAGAAGACAGCAAAGATGATAATAATCCAGATATGGAAAATTACATCGGACGTGGTGATTTAACAGCATTTTATAAGTGGAAGCAGAATGACTTCTCTTTAATGCTGCGTCATTCACTGAAAGGCGGTGATGATTCTCATGGGGCTGTTCAATTTGATTGGGCTTTTCCAATCAGTGGTAAATTGCGTGGACACTTCCAGTTGTTTAATGGTTACGGTGAAAGTTTAATTGACTATAACCACCGAGCAACCTACGCGGGCTTGGGTGTTTCACTTATGAACTGGTACTAAGTTTTTACTTATAAAAAAGCCGCTTTAAAAGCGGCTTTTTTATTATCCAATTTGAATGTTGGCTTGAGGGTGCTTGAGTCGACTTTTTTTCGGTGTGGCAATTAAATAAGCCAGTGTTAATGGACCGAGTCGCCCAGCAAACATCAACAAGCTTAAAATGAATAAACTACCATTATGCAGATCTGGCGTGATTCCACGAGAAAGCCCTACAGTACAAGCCGCGGAAACAACCTCAAAAAGCAAATTCATAAAATCTGCTTTAGGTTCTAAAAGTAAAATAATAAAGAATCCCACGAAAATGAGTATGCTCGTAATTGCAGTAACAGCTAAAGCTTTATACGTCGTTTCGTGTGCGACAGAATGATTAAATATTCGAATTTCATCTGTACGACGTAAAAAAGAAATAACACTGAGCACTAAAATGACAAAGGTTCCAACTTTAATTCCACCAGCTGTACTGAGTGAACCACCTCCAATAAACATAAGCAACATCATGAGTAAAGAGCTGCTGTTGGTCATTGCACCTGTATCAATAGTATTAAATCCTGATGAGCGCGGAACAGTAGCTTGAAACCAAGCATTTAATGCTTGATCACCTACACTGAGCATTCCTAGTGTATGAGGATTTTGAGCTTCTAAAGCCCAAATTAAAATAAAGGCAATCAGGTTAATCACTGTAATAGTTGTAAGAATCAGCTTGCTATTTGGGGTAAGTTTTTTCCATTTTTTATTTTGCTTAATGTCCATAAGAACTAAAAAGCCAAGGCCACCTAAGGTGTAAAGTATGCTAACAGTTATACAAATAATATAGTTGCTTTGAAAACTGATTAAGCTATTAGAAAATAATGAAAAACCCGCATTGTTAAAAGAAGAAATGCTGTAAAAAATCGCATAGTACAATCCACGCGCAAAACCGTAAGTCGGTGTAAAAGCAGTCGTGAGAATAATTGTACCAATAAGCTCAAAAATAAGGGTATAAGTGACAACCCCCTTAGCAACAAACGTCACCTTTGACAGGCTTGTTTGACCGAGACTATCTTGAGCCATCATTTGTTGTTTAAGACCAACTTTGGGTGACAAACTTAATGCAGCTAAGATGGCAAAAGTCATAAAACCTAAACCACCGGATTGAATCAACAACAAAATAATGGTTTGCCCGAACAGGGTAAAAGACTCATGAATATTTAAAACAGATAGACCAGTAATTGTGACTGCTGAGGTGGCTGTAAAAAGCGCGTCCATCCAGCTCACATGACCCGTATTGGCAAATGGCAGTTTTAGTAATAAAGTGCCAAAAATAATAAAGCCTAGAAACCCCAGTGCCAAGAGTGAAGGAGGGCTTAAATTTAATGTTTTATGGGGTTTGGGATATATAGACATATTCTAGATTTCGCCTCTTATAGGAAGCAATTAGAAAGTTTCTTTAACTGCGGTAAATGACCTTCTAAAATAAGAATATCATGCGTTTGCAAGGTGAAATTTTCTTCGGTCTCAAACAAAATTTGCTGCTGCCTTTTTACGAGCAATGTTTTAACCTGTGGTGCTTGCTGCATAATGCCATATAAATTAATGCCATTAAGCTTTTCTGGAATTTCAATTTTTATAATGTAATGATCATCTTCTAAAGACATATAGCGACTCACCATTGGATAGTTCAGCGCTTGGGCAACTCGTACCCCCATATCTTCTTCAGGATGAATAATTTTATTGATATTGAGGTGCGACAAAATGGTGTGATGTGCTTTAGTTTTTGCTTTTACCCAAACTTTGTCCATACCTAAATTTTTTAAATTCAGGACACATAGGATACTTGCTTCAATATCTTCACCAATTGCGACCACAACTGCATCACAATTTTGAATATTAAGTTCATCAAGTACATGTTCGTCGGTTGCATCGGCAATGACGGCATGAGTTAAAACGTTGGCAAGATTTTCAACATTCTTTTTTACCGTATCAATGCCAATAACATCATGATTTAATTTTGTGAGCTCTTGAGCAACAGTTGCTCCGAAACTCCCTAAGCCAATGACTGCAAACTGTGCCATGTTGGTCCTTGTTTCCTGATTAGACGTTTATTTTTAAGGATATTTTCTTTGAGATAAAGAGAGGCAATGTAAATATGATGGGAATATTAAAATAATTATAAGAATAAGCCGACAAATTTGTCGGCTTATTTATCAAAATCGAAGATTATTTCAAGAAACGTTTGTAGCCAACATTATTCGTAATTTCTGCATACGGATAGCTAATCTGCTCAAGAGTTTCAATTAACCCATCAGGATTTTGTTTCGCATCGGTCGCTTGTAAACCGACTAATACACGTCCTTCAGCTGCGCCATGATTACGATAATGGAATAACGTAATATTATGGGTTGGGCCTAAGCGAGTTAAGAAGGTTAAGAGGGCGCCTGGACGTTCAGGAAACTCAACGCGGAACAATCTTTCATCGTCCAGATTTGCATGACCGCCAATTAAATAACGAATGTGTAATTTGGCAACTTCATCATCAGATAGATCATCTACTACATAATTTTGTTGCTTCAATTGTTCTAAAATTTCATGGCGCTCAGCGTCACCACCTTTTAAGCTAATACCAACAAAGACTTGCGCTTCTTCTGTGTTGTTTGCTCGGTAGTTAAACTCGGTAATATTACGACCTTGTAAAGCGCGACAGAAGCCTAAGAATGCACCTTTTTCTTCTGGTAGTGTCACCGCATAAATGGCTTCACGCTGTTCGCCTAACTCGGTACGTTCAGCAATATAACGTAGACGGTCAAAGTTCATGTTGGCACCACATACAATCGACACAATATTTTTATTGCTGATTTTATGTTCGGTAATATATTTTTTGATACCAGCGAGGGCCATCGCACCTGAAGGCTCAACAATGCTGCGATTTTCGTCAAAGGTATCTTTAATTGCCGCACAGATTTCATCTGTATTTACAGTCACAATCGCTGGGTCAACAATAGGACCAGAATTATCAGACTTGCGAAGACGAATAATATCAAATGGTAAAGCACCAATTTGAGCAACGGCAGTACCATCTGCAAACAAGCCTACATGTGGCAAAATTACGCGCTCATTGGCTTCTAAAGCTGCTTTTAAACATGCAGACTCTTCATATTCAACACCAATAATTTTCACATGGGGTGCAACTTCACCAAGGTAAGCTGCTACGCCTGAAATAAGGCCACCACCACCTACAGCAACAAATACATATTCTACATCACGCCATTGACGTAAGATTTCATTTGCAATTGTGCCTTGGCCAGCTATCACAAGTTCATCATCGTAGGGTGGAATAAATACAAGGCCTTCAACTTCGGCACGTTGTTGAGCATATTTATTTGCTATATCAAAACTATCGCCATGTAACACAACTTGACCACCCAAGCGTTTAACTGCTTGAACTTTAATGTCCGGAGTTGTGCTTGGCATAACAATAATTGCTGGAATTCCTAAACGTTGACCTGATAATGCTACGCCTTGAGCATGGTTACCAGCAGATGCACAAATTACCCCGCGTTCGAGTTGTTCTTTAGGTAATTGGCTAATACGGTTATAGGCACCGCGTAATTTAAAAGAAAAAACAGGCTGTAAATCTTCACGTTTAAAACGAATAATATTATTTAATTTTTGACTAATTCGTGGAGCTGCTTCGAGAGGTGTTTCAATTGCAACATCATAAACCGTTGCTTGTAAAATTTGTCGTACCACACGAGACAGCATGTTCATCTTCCCTATAACAGTTTAAAATAGGAAGTTATTGTAGCAAACCCCTGTGCATTTGCGCCGATTATTGGTGCATAAATGTCAAAAAATAGTTGAGTGATGTCATGAGTCTATACGCAACCCAAGATGAAAAGAAACAAGCTGCTGCGAAAGCTGCTTTAAAACACTTACCCAAAGGTGGCATTTTGGGGGTTGGGACTGGAAGTACAGTAAACTTTCTAATTGATTTATTGCCTGAATTGCAATTAGAAGCTGCTGTGGCAAGTTCTCAAGCAACTGCTGATCGTCTTAAAAAATTAGGCATTGAAGTTGTAGATATGAACCATGTAGGTGGTTTAGATGCCTATGTTGATGGTGCAGATGAGATTGACCGTCATATGCATATGATTAAAGGCGGTGGTGCTGCATTAACACGTGAAAAAATTGTAGCTTCAATTGCTAAGAAATTTGTTTGTATTGTTGATGATTCAAAGTGGGTTGATCAACTTGGCCGTGATTTTCCACTCCCAGTAGAAGTTATTCCAATGGCCCGTTCGGCAGTTGCTCGTAAACTAGTGGCTTTAGGTGGTGATCCGGTTTATCGCGAAGGGGTCGTAACAGATAACGGTAATGTCATTTTGGATGTTTTTAATCTTAATATTTTAAATGCGCTTGATTTAGAAAAAACCATTAATAATATTCCTGGTGTTGTGACTAATGGTATTTTCGCTTTAAACCCAGCAACGATTGCAATTGTTGCAACAAATAACGGTATTGAAGAGCGTACAGCACAGTAATGTCTGCAAAAATGCCAGAGATTAAAATCGTTCGACACGTAAGAGCAAGAAAATTGCGCTTACGTGTCGAGCCAGCTTCAATAAGACTGACAGTTCCTTTGTTTTGTAGTAAGAATCAAATTCAACTTTTTTTAGCACAATCTGAGCAATGGTTGATCGAAACGTGGAATAAGCAACAACACGTTCAATCTAATTCACTTGAAATTCCTTCAGAAATTTATTTTTTTAATAAAGAGCAACCATTTCAAGTTATTATTCAAAAACAACATCGTGTTTTTCAATTTGATTGGGAAAATAACTGTCTATTTATTAAAGATACCCAACCATATTTGGCATTACAAAGTGCAGTGATTGCCTTTGCAAAACAAGAATTACCCAAGCTTTTAAAAGAATTAAGTGAACACACTCATTTGGCTTATAGGGAATGTACAATTCGCCGTCCAAAAACTCGGTGGGGAAGTTGTAGTAGTCAGCACAATATTATGCTACATGCAGGCTTAGTACTCATGCCTCATGAAATTGCTCGCTATGTTGCTATTCATGAATTAGCTCACACTAAACATTTTGACCATAGCCCAGCTTTTTGGGCAGAAGTTGAAAAATACGATCCATATTTTCAAAAACACCGCAGACAACTTAAATCAAATCCGTTGCCTGCATGGTGGTATGTCTCAAATTAACTAAAACTACATTCTAGTTGCGGTGTTTGTAAGTTATCTGGTGCTTTTCGGCTATCTAAACCTGCTTTAGCATTCACGATTTTATTTGCTTTAATCGATAATTGTATAAAGTTGTATTGCTGCGTTGAGTTATTGGGTTCGGCGGAACTTGAGTTGAGTAAATAACTTGAGCTTGCAGCATCTGTTTGCAATAAATTATCTGTACTATCGGCGCTTAAAGCAGAGCGATAAGTCTGTGTTCCTTTAATAAGTTCGATTTGACCATTCGCACGGAAATTAAGCTGGCAACCTGTTGTAGTGTCTTCGTAATGACCCACTAAATAATCTGTAGCAGGTAGTTTTGGGTCGGAAAGATTAATGCTGGTCAAACCTTGTTTGCAAGGATATGCAGAACCGTTGCAGGTGGCTGTAATGCCGCTAAAACCTACAGCACGACGATAATCACCAGCACCATCTATGCGGAAAAAGTCAGTCGTATTTTCGATAGGTACGACCCCTGAATATAGTTTCTTTTGTAGAAGGTCATAACCTGTTTGGTCTAGAGTGGATTGGCTTTGAGCATCTGCTAATTTAAAGGTAGCGACTTTTAAATTGGTTGCAAAATTATCGCGTGTAGCTTTTTGATTAACTGCGATATCTAACAGTGTATTTTTGACTGGATCAATATTATCTGGAGCAGATGCGAAAATAGGGGTAAATGTTGTTTGATCACCATGAAGTTTTTTCCCATCTAAAAAGCCATCTTTTAAATCAGTTGCCAAACTTTTAATGAGCTCTTGGTATGTGGTTGTTCCAGCATGAAAAGTTGACCAATATTGTAAGTAGCCAAAGCTAAGATAGCTATCTACATACGTACTAGGTTTTTTAGTTGAATACTGCAATAAATTTAAAACTGTAAGAGGATTGGCTGGACTTAAACTTGGAATATCGGCATCTTTGAATGCATTAAGAAGTGACCTATAAACATCTTGAGAAGCTAAATCTACATGCAATTGCTCAATGCGGGTCGGGTCAATCGTTTCTTGAGGGAGTTGTCCTGAGCGTATCACAGCCCGTTGGTAAATCGCTTCACTGCTTGGGCTGATGAATAGGGTTCTGCCACTTATACTGTTTGGTGTAATAAACGCATGATAAACGCCAGAGAAATTTTGGTATGTTGAAGTAATTGGATCAAATACTTGAGATGAATTTTGAGTCGTAATTTCTACGCGATATAAACGGCTTAATTTAGCGGTAGGAATTTTGACATTAAAGCTGTTTAAACTTGCAATTGAAGTATCTACTAAAACAGAGTTGGTGGTGTTGTCATATACTTTGAGTTGGATATTGCGAATTTCTACAGGAGATTTAACTGTAACATCCGTTGTTGCCTCTGGAGTAGAATCAACAGGTGTTGGAGTGCTTGGTGAACTACCACTACTACTGCCGCCACCTCCGCAACCAACAAGAGCAGCACTTAAAATTAATGTGCTCAAGCCAAGGTACGTGCGTAGTTTTATTTCTTTTGATTGATAAAGCATCCTAGCTCTCCAAAATTAAATCTGATATTTATTTGCTGATATTTGTTTAGTTCTGACAGTTGAATAAGTGCTATCTAATTGTCGCTAAAATTAAAAAAATTAAAATTACCAAGCATGAAATGGTTTTGTAAGCTTGGACATCCTGTCATACTACTGCACAAGTATAGATTCAAAAATTGAGGTAATGCACGTGATTTCTGTCGGAATTGTTGGTGGAACGGGTTATACAGGCGTTGAACTATTACGTATTTTATTACGACACTCTAAAGCGCAGGTTCGAGTTCTTACTTCACGTACAGAAGCGGGCAAACCAGTTGCAGATATGTTCCCTAATTTACGTGGACATACTGATCTTCAATTTTCAGATTTAAATATTGATGACTTAAAAAAGTGTGATGTTGTATTTTTTGCAACTCCTCATGGTGTTGCGATGCAGCATGCAAAAGAATTGATTGCAGCTGATACTAAAGTTATTGATTTGGCTGCTGATTTTCGTTTGCAAAATCTTGAGCAGTTTGAGAAATGGTATGGCATGGAACATGCTTGCCCAGACGTTCTGGAAAACTCAGTATATGGTTTAGCTGAATTAAACCGCGAAAAAATTAAACAGGCGCAAGTGATTGGCAACCCTGGTTGCTACCCGACTACCGTTCAATTGGGTTTAGCACCACTTTTAAAATCAGCACAAGCATTGATTGAAACAAAAAACATTATTATTGATGCGAAGTCTGGTGTTTCTGGTGCTGGTCGTAAAGCAAGCTTAGGCATGATCTATAGTGAAAATGCTGATAACTTCAAGGCCTATGGTGTTGCGGGTCACCGTCACCATCCGGAAATTGTTGAAGCATTAGAGAATATTTCTGGGCAAAAAGGTAGTTTTGAAGGGCTCTTATTTGTTCCTCATTTAGTTCCAATGATTCGCGGTATGCTCAGCACAATTTATGTCGATTTGACAGAAACTGGAAAACAAACTGATATTCAGGCATTGTATGAGCAATTTTACGCAAATGAAAAATTTGTTGATGTGATGCCTGCTAACAGTTCGCCTGAAACACGTAGTGTACGCGGTGCGAATGAGCTTCGTATTGCTTTATATAAGCCGCAGCCGAATAAACTTATTATTCTTGCGGTACAAGATAACCTTGTGAAGGGTGCATCTGGTCAAGCTGTACAAAATATGAACCTTATGTTCGGCTTTGATGAAGATGAAGGCTTACAAGGGATTGGTTTATTACCATAAAAAACTCTTTTTTGCTTCACACACATTTAAATTTCGATTTAAATGTGTGTCTTGACTCTGATCTTAAACACTGAGATGACGATGCAAAACTCTGGACAGACGACTTCAGCAGAAAGTTCGTTGCAAAAGAAAAATTTTTTAAATACCAATAAACCTTTGTTTATTGGCGCGGCTATTTTAATGAGTGGTTGTCTTGCGCTCGGCTATACAATTGGGCACCGTCAAGGTCTAACCGTTGTAGGTTACGATGCAGATGCAGAGCAATTGGTTGAAGTGGTGCAAAAGCAGAAAACAGCTTTAGATGCGGTTAATAAAAGCCTGAACGCTGCGGTACAAGAGCGTGATGTTGCTGTAACAAATGCAAATGATCTGTTTGAAGCTCTTAATCAGGCCAATGCTGATAAAACCCAGCAAGAAGGTATGAGTAATATCTACCGAGACATCTTGAGGCAGCGCGGTGGTTTAAGCTTGACCATTCAAAATTTGGCAATCAAACCTCTGCCTGAAAATGCTTATGAATATCAATTAGATTTAGTGCAGGTAAGCCCAAGTAAGCGCCGTGCTTCAGGATCAATTGAGATAAGACTCATTAAAGATACAGAAGTTTTGGTTGTACCACTTGAAGCTAAAAGCTTTAACTTTACTGACTTTGAGCGCTTAACAGGTCGTTGGACAATGCCTAAAGGTTTTACACCTCAATTTATTGAGGTACGTTTAACAGGCGGTTCCGATACACCAGTTATTAAACGTTTTAGTTGGCAGCGTGGTAAACCTGTCGAAACATCTTCTGCTTTCGTGGCAGAAATTCCTCAAGCTGAAGCAAATTCACAATAGTAACATCCTATGCGAACAAATAAGCGTCAAACAAACTTAAAAGATATCAAGGCTTCTTTTCAGCAGTCTGGGTATGTCGATTGGCACTTCCATCCACGCTTAAGTGATTCGCAAAACGAAGATCATGACGGAGAGGTTGTTGTACAGACAGCACCTCCTGAACTCAAGCGTCCGCCGTTATATGCAGTCTTATTAATGAATGACGATTACACGCCAATGGACTTTGTAATTGAAATTTTACAACAATACTTTGCAATGAATCTTGACCAAGCGACTCAAGTAATGCTAACAGTACACTATGAAGGTAAAGGTATTGCTGGGGTATATCCAAGAGACATCGCGGAAACCAAAGCAAACCTTGTTAATAATTACGCTCGATCGCAAGGTCATCCATTACTTTGCCAGATTGAGCCTAAAGCATAAGGGGGTTACATGCTCAGTCGTCAATTAGAAGTATCATTACGTTTGGCTGTTAGCATGGCTCGTCAAAAGAGACATGAGTTTCTTACAGTTGAACATTTATTATTAGCACTACTCGACAACGATTCGGCTGTGAATGCTTTAAAAGCATGTGGGGCTGATATAGTTTCTTTACGTAAAGAATTAGAAGAATATGTAGAACAACATACTCCTAAGCTTGGCGAAAATAGCGAGCAGGCGCCTCATCCAACAGAAAGTTTCGACCGCATTTTGCAACGTGCTATTTTCCACGTGCAATCAAGTGGCGGCGACCGTACTGTTGAGGGTGCGGATGTTTTGGTCGCAATGTATTCAGAGCGTGATTCTTTTGCTGTGTATTTGCTTAAACGTCATCAAATCAATCGATTGACATTGACTCAATACTTGTCTCATGGGACACGTAAAGATGAAGTGCAAGTTGAAGAAGAAGTCGAAGATATTGAAGGTGAAACGAGTACGGGCAATGCAGGACCATTAGAGCTTTATACCCTGAACTTAAACGTTGAAGCGCAAAAAGGCAAAACTGATCCACTTATTGGTCGTGAAAAAGAAATTGAGCGTACAGCACAAATTCTTTGCCGCCGTCGCAAAAATAATCCATTACTCGTAGGCGATCCGGGCGTTGGTAAAACTTCGATTGCTGAAGGTTTGGCATGGTTAATTGTGAATGGCAAGGCACCTAAACCTTTAAGTCAGGCTGAAGTCTATAGCTTAGATATTGGTGCATTAGTTGCTGGGACCAAATATCGTGGTGACTTTGAAAAACGTTTGAAACAATTGCTTAATGCTTTAAAGAAAAATCCAAATGCGATTTTATTCATTGATGAAATTCATATGATCATTGGTGCAGGCTCAAGTATGGGCAGCACAATGGATGCTTCGAATTTGATCAAACCGGCTTTGGCTAATGGTACTTTACGTTGTATCGGTTCAACGACGTTCCAAGAATATCGTCAGGTTTTTGAAAAAGACCATGCGTTATCACGTCGTTTCCAGAAAGTTGATGTTAATGAGCCAAGTATTTCTGAAACAATTGATATTTTGCGTGGCTTAAAATCTAAATTTGAAGATTTCCACCACGTGCAATATGACGATAAGGCACTGGTATCAGCTGTAGAGCTTTCTGCTAAATTCATTAATGATCGTTTCTTGCCAGATAAGGCAATTGATGTGATTGATGAAGCTGGTGCTCAGCGTCGTCTGAAAGCTGAAAGTGATGATAGTTTGATTACGGTAGAGAATATCGAAGATATCGTTTCTAAGATTGCTCGTATTCCGCCTAAAACTGTCTCTAAAGATGATAAGTCAGTGCTTGAAAATCTTGAGCGTGATTTAAAACGCGTTGTGTTTGGTCAAGACGAGGCGATTACCGCCCTAGGCTCAGCGATCAAGTTGTCTCGTGCTGGGTTGAAATCACCAGATAAGCCAGTAGGAAGTTTTGTTTTTGCTGGCCCAACAGGTGTGGGTAAAACCGAAGTGACTAAACAACTTGCGAAGTTGTTAGGTGTAGAGCTAGTACGTTTCGATATGTCTGAATATATGGAACGTCATGCAGTTTCACGTTTGATTGGTGCGCCTCCGGGTTATGTGGGTTATGACCAAGGCGGGCTGTTAACTGATGCGATTCATAAGAACCCTCATTGTGTCTTATTGCTAGATGAAATTGAGAAAGCACATCCAGATGTGTTTAATCTATTGCTACAAATCATGGATCATGGTGCTTTAACGGATAACAACGGACGTAAGTCAGACTTTAGAAACGTTATTATTGTCCTGACTACGAATATTGGAGCAGAAAGTATTTCTCGTGCGAGTATTGGTTTTACTGAGCAAGATCATAGTTCTGATAACCAAGAAGCAATGAAACGTGCTTTCTCACCAGAGTTCCGTAACCGTCTAGATAGCGTTATTCAATTCAAGTCATTACCAACAACTGTTATTGAGTCTGTGGTTGATAAATTCTTAACAGAATTACAAGCACAACTAGATGACAAACAAGTTGTACTTGATGTCGACCAAAGTGCTCGTGATTGGTTGGCAACAAACGGTTATGACCGCTTAATGGGTGCGCGTCCAATGCAACGCCTCATTCAAGAACACTTGAAGAAACCATTAGCTGAAATGATTTTGTTTGGTGAACTGGCAGATCATGGTGGTAATGTAGCTGTATCAGTGAAAAATGAAGATGGCAAAGCTGTCGGCTTAAAGCTGGAAGTGTTTGAAGATCATCATACGGCAGAACCAGCATAACTCATGTTAATTGATAGTCTTGCTATAACCCGAATACTGAGTGTATTCGGGTTATTTATTATTACAGCAATTGCTGAAATTCTGGGTTGCTATTTCCCTTATCTGATTTTAAGAGAAGGCAAGTCGGCTTGGCTGTGGTTACCTACAGTTTTAAGTTTGGGTGTCTTTGTATGGCTATTGACCTTACATCCAGCGGCTTCTGGGCGCATTTATGCTGCATATGGCGGTATTTATATTTTTACTGCTCTCATGTGGTTGCGCTTTGTGGATCAGGTTGGATTAACAAGATGGGATATATTGGGTGGTCTAATCGTGCTTTGTGGAGCTGGCTTAATTATTTTGCAACCTCAAGGGCTGATTCGTTAAGACAATGAGTGAATCAAATCTTAAGCGTGAAAATAAAAAGTTTTTTAAAAAAAAGACTTGTCAAAGCCCTCAACAATGCGTATTTTAGATTTAAGGAACATTTTTTTATATTTGAGATAAAGATGTTAAATCTATCTGTGAACACTAACGCATATTATTATTTTTGGCAATTTAGATAGTTGCCTGAGCGTATTCGGGCATGAGAAAGTTGCCCATCACAGTTAATACCTGATCGGCAACCCCGATCAGGTTTTTTTATGCTTTATCTTTTTTGAATCGAGGAACTTAAAATGAACAACATGACTTATTCATACTTTAGCAACTTTTATTGGTTTTACTTTTGCTTACCTTTACCAACGAATAGATCCAAAACGCTCAAATAAATGATCGGACTGAATAGATTGCAGTCCCAAGGAAAGACCAATGAATGCCCTAAATACTTTATTGACACAAAGCAATACAAAAGAAACACCAGTTAGTTTACCTCTCCAGTTAAAAGCAAAATATCCGCTTGCACATTCTTTCGTGCGTCAAATTGCCGAACATCGCCAAACTATTCAAAATATTCTTATCGGCAAAGATCCTCGGTTAATGGTAATCACAGGGCCTTGTTCAATTCATGATCCGGTTGCAGTACTTGAATACGCTGAAAGATTGCAAAAATTACAAGAAAAAGTAAAAGATCAGATTTTTATCGTGATGCGTGCATACATTGAAAAACCTCGTACAACCGTGGGTTGGAAAGGTTTCATGTACGATCCAAATTTAGATGGTTCATCAAATTTACAACTTGGTTTAGAAAAGTCTCGTGAACTTTACCTGCAAATTATTCAAAAGGGTTTACCAATCGCGAGTGAAATTTTAAGTCCAATGGCGACTGGTTATTTTGATGATTTATTGGCTTGGGGCGCAATTGGTGCTCGTACAAGTGAGTCTCAGATTCACCGTGAAATCTCAAGCCACATGCCATACAGCATTGGTTTTAAGAATGGTACGGATGGTTCAATTCAGATTGCATTAGATGCAATTCAGTCAGCACAAAATGAGCATCAATTTTTAGGAATGAATCAACAAGGCTTACCTTCAGTGATTCAAAGCGCTGGCAATCCATTACCACACTTGATTTTGCGCGGAGCAAATCATGGGCCAAATTACGATTTAGCTTCAATTCAGGCGATACGAGAAAAACACAAACAAAATCTTCCTGCATTAGTTATTGACTGTAGTCATGGTAATAGCAGTAAAGATCCGTTGCGTCAGCCAGAAGTTTTACAGCAAATCGTTGCTGAACGTTTAAAAACACAAGTAAAGGGTGTCATGATTGAAAGTCATTTAGTTGATGGTAGCCAAAAGATTTCTTGTGATATGACTTATGGGCAGTCCGTAACTGATGGTTGTTTAGGGTGGGAAAAAACCGAGCAACTTTTGTTAAGTGTTTCTGAGCAATTAAAAGAGAAAGAGTTAGCTTATTCTGCTTAATCATTTGTCGATTTAAAAAGGGATCTATTCATAGATCCCTTTATTTTTTAAGAAGCATGTTTTAGTTCTGATAAGAATGTAGTGATTTCATGCCCAAATTTTTTCGGCTCGGTTAATAAAGGTGTATGGCCTGAGCGCTCAAAATATATTGCTTTTGCATGTTCAACACTATGGGCAATAAGAGTCTGTCCAGTTTCTGGATAAAGCGTCGAGTTGCGACCAATAAAGAAGGTTGTTGGGCATTGTAACTGTTGAATGGCTTCACGATAATCTTCATTGTGATAAAGATAATTTTCGACATACCAAAACAAATAATCTAAACGCTGAATTGGTAATAAGTATTTTTGTAGAAAAGGCTGTTTTAGTGCTGTTTTAAAAACTAAAGGGCTAAAGGGATTGCTGCTTTGTAACTCAATAAAATCTACCCAAAGACGAACCAGTTCTTGTCGATCTGGAAGCGCTAATTCATAAAGATATTTGGCATTTTTGTGCTTTGATAATAATTGATAGATATCATTTAATAATTGTTTGAACTGGGGATGTAGAGGGCCGAATAGACCATATTCCCATGTTGAATCCACACATATTTTTGGTGTTTGATCGATATGCAAATAGGCTTTTAACTGCTGCGCCAAATGAGCATGTTTCATACCATGCATGGCCGTTGTAGCACCCATTGAATAACCCATCAAGATAAAGTTATCGAGTTTTAATTGTTCTATTAAATGGGCGACATCTTGCCAGTGACTAGAAATTGCATCTTGTTCAGGGATTGCACAGTTCTTTGACCCACCGAAACCACGCCAGTCTGGAATGATAAACTCATAATCTTTACGGTTAGCATAAATGAAAGGGAGCCATTGCCAGCTTTGCATGCCAAGACCAGATAAAACCAAAACTGGTTCACCACGACCAACACGACGTACAAATAAATTTTCCCGATCGGGCATGGTGTAATATGGCATGACTATTCTCCGACTACGCTATCTTGAGCAAAGCGTTTTAATTGAGGGATGACTTGTTCCAACCACTTGATCCATTCACTTTCCATCGTAATCCCAAGTTCTAAGATCATTTTGTGAATGTATAACACACGGTTATCTAGATCATCGTTATCTTTAAAATCCTTATCATAAATACTTTGATAAAGTTTCAGTTTCTCTTGATGTAAACCAAGATGTCTTAACAGCTCAGGTAATATCTGATTATTGCTCAATTGTGCTTCAGCACGCAATCTAACCATTAAATCATCACGAAGCTGCGCGGGTTCACTTTGTTGTGTCATCCATGAAGCTAGTTCAATACGCCCCAATTGCTCAACTTGATAGGTTTTTTTTCGACTATTTTCCATTTCATTTTCTAACGTTGAAACCCAACCCTTTTTTAGCATGTGGTTGAGTTCACGATAAATTTGCTGATGGGTAGCATTCCAGAAAAAACCAATTGAACGATCAAACCGGCGGGCAAGTTCGAACCCTGTACTTGGTCGTTCAAGTAAACTGGTTAATAAAACATGAGGAAGTGACATAGCAATCCGGTTTGTAAGCAAAAGTAAAGTGTGACTGATGAGATTATGCAACATGTTGCATAAAAGTCAAAATTTGATTATAAATTAATGCAACAAGTTGCATTAGCAAGCTTATTGCTAGCCAAAGGAGAAAATATGTCAGCTTATCCGCATTTATTGAAGCCACTTGAATTAGGCTTTACTACTTTAAAAAACCGTGTGCTTATGGGGTCTATGCATATTGGTTTAGAAGAAGCACCACAGGGATATGAACGCATGGCTGCGTTTTATGCTGAGCGTGCAAAAGGTGATGTGGGGCTGATTGTAACTGGCGGTGTTTCTCCGAATGATGATGGTGTTGTATTTAGCCATGGTACGAAGTTAGATACAGTTGAAGAAGCTGAAAAACATAAAGTGATTACCCAAGCTGTTCATGAAGCTGGGGGCAAAATTGCGATGCAGATTTTACATACTGGACGCTATTCTTATCAGGCAAATAACGTTGCTCCTTCAGCAATTCAAGCACCGATTAACCCAATTAAGCCAAAAGCTCTAAGTTCTGCCGAAGTGCAGCAGACCATTGATGACTTTGCAAACTGCGCCAAACTTGCTCAGTATGCAGGTTATGATGGCGTGGAAATCATGGGTTCTGAAGGTTATTTAATTAATGAGTTCATTGCCGCGCGTACGAATCATCGTGATGATGAATGGGGCGGTAGTTACGAAAACCGTATTCGTTTTCCTATCGAAATTGTAAAACGTACACGGGCATTAGTAGGTGAAAATTTTATCATTATTTATCGTCTATCGATGCTTGATTTAGTTGAAGGTGGTTCAAGTATTGAAGAAGTGATTCAGCTTGCAAAAGAAATTGAAAAAGCAGGTGCAACTATTATTAATACAGGGATTGGCTGGCATGAAGCTCGTATCCCAACAATTGCGACCAAAGTTCCTCGTGCTGCGTTTACGTGGGTTACTGAAAAACTTAAAGGTGAAGTCTCTATTCCTTTAGTTACTTCTAACCGAATTAATACACCAGAAATGGCTGAACATGTGTTGGCATCAGGTCATGCTGATATGGTGTCTATGGCACGCCCAATGCTAGCGGATGCTGAGTTTGTTTTAAAAGCAAGTGAAGGCCGTAGTGATGAAATTAATACATGTATTGGCTGTAACCAAGCATGTTTAGATCACATTTTCTCAATGAAAATTGCAACTTGTTTAGTGAACCCGCGTGCATGTTATGAAACTGAACTTATTTTTAAAGATGCTCAAGTTCAAAAGAATATTGCTGTTATTGGTGCAGGACCTGCGGGTTTAAGTTTTGCTGTATATGCAGCTGACCGTGGACATCAAGTTAAAGTTTTTGAAGCTAGTCATCAAATTGGTGGCCAATTTAATATTGCAAAGACTGTTCCTGGAAAAGAAGAGTTCTATGAAACCTTACGCTACTTTGGTCGCCAAATTGAGTTGCGACCAAATATTGAGTTGATTTTGAATCATAAAGCAACTTATGAAGAGTTGAGCCAAGCAAATTTTGATGAAATTGTCGTTGCAACTGGTGTAACACCTCGTCAATTACAATTTGAAGGTATTGATCATCCTAAAGTGCTTAGCTACTTACAAGTTTTAAAAGAACGTGTACCAGTGGGACAGCGTGTAGCCATTATTGGGGCGGGTGGTATAGGTTTTGATACGGCTGAATATCTCACTCATGAAGGTGAAAGTGGCAGTTTAAATCCAGAAAAGTTCTACGAAGAGTGGGGAATTGACACTCAATATGAGCATGTGGGCGGTTTAAAACAGCCAAAAGTGGAGACTTCTGAACGAGAAATCTATTTACTGCAACGTAAGACTGCTGTTGTAGGTGCTGGTTTAGGTAAAACTACAGGATGGATTCATCGAGCAGGCCTTAAAAATCGCCAAGTTAAAATGCTTGCAGGGGTTCAATACGACAAAGTAGATGATCAGGGCTTACATATCACTATAGATGGACAACCAAGTGTGCTTGAAGTTGATCATGTTGTGATTTGTGCAGGTCAAGAATCTTTCACTGCAATGTATGACCAATTAAAAACAGAAGGAAAAAATGTTCATTTAATTGGGGGTGCTAAAGAAGCGGGAGAGCTAGATGCAAAACGTGCAATACGTCAAGGTGCTGAACTAGCAGCGGTTCTATAAATTTTGTGGGGGCATTTCTTTATACAGACATGCCCCTAACTTTATTAGTTAAATTACAGGATAAAATAACAATGACACTTGAAACTACAAAACAGTCTTTAGAAAAATGGCATCACATGATTCAGGCAGGTAACTTGTCTGATCTAAATGATTTACTGGCAGATGACGTAGTTTTTCGTTCACCAGTTGCCTATAAACCTTACGAAGGAAAGCAAGTTGTTTTCTTCATTCTTACCAATGTCATTCAAGTGTTCGAAAATTTTACATATCATCGTGAGTTTTATACAGAAGATGGCGAAAATATAGTGCTTGAGTTTAGTGCCAATGTCAGTGGCAAGTCATTAAAAGGTATTGATATGATTCGTTTTAATGAACAAGGAAAAATTGTTGATTTTGAAGTAATGATTCGTCCAATGAGTGGCTTAGCTGCGCTGGCTGAACAAATGGGTATAAGAATTGCCAAGTTTCAACCACAATAATTTTAGTAAATAGCCTAAGTAAGATAGAGACTAATAGAATGTGGTTAAAACTTTCAACTTTAGCATTGTTGCCTGTACTTTTTGTGCAGGGAACAAAGGTTCGTAAGAATACACCACGCTTGCTAGAAGCCAGTGGTGAAAGAGAAGGCATGGTTGGTAAGGGCAGACCATTGTCTCTGCTTATTTTAGGAGACTCTGCCGCAGCGGGAGTTGGCGTTGAAACACAACAAGATGCTTTATCTGGCGCAATTATTGCTGAGTTACAAGATCAATATTTGATAAGTTGGAAGCTTCACGCAAAAACAGGTAATACTACTAAGCAGGTTTTTCAAGCTTTACAGCATTTAGAACGGCAAAATTATGATGTTGTTGTTACATCTATTGGCGTTAATGATGTGACAAAATTAACGTCAGCAAATTCATGGATAAAACAACAAAAGCAATTATTTGAACATATACAAGCACGTTTTCAGCCTAAACTCATTATTGTTTCAGGCGTTCCACCCATGCAACATTTTCCAGCTTTACCCAATCCATTGGCTTGGTTGTTTGGAAAATATGCGGAGCAAATGAATCAAGTATTATATAAATGGGTAGAAGCACAAAACCAATTTAGATTCATTCAATATGATATTGAAAGTTTTCAAGCGTTGAATCTGCCTATGGCAAGTGATGGCTTTCATCCGAGCAAAGAAATTTATGCAATTTGGGGACAGCAGGTTGCAGCATTAGTGCGGCAATCATTTAACTCATAATCAGAGGTCGTGATTGGATATGGGCATATCTACTTTAAATAAAATTAAAGCTTTCGGTTCAGAATTGTTTGATTCAGTACTCGGTGCTGAACAGCCAAAAGTCTATTATGACCCACAAGGCAAAATTAAAGATGTTTTGGATAAGTTGCCCCAACTTAAGCAAAAATATCGTCCTACGCCATGGTTAACTAACAATCATGTTCATCTTTTATATTTCGATATTATTAGAAAAAAAACCATCAAGCTTGAATATGACCGTATTGACCAGCTCAGCATGAAAGATGGTGGAGTAACTGCGATCGCATGGTATGGCTCTAATCTTCCGAAAGATACTCCCACAGTTGTTATCATGCACACTATTACAGGGACACCTGAAAGTATGCGTGAACTGGTGAGAGATATTCATCAATATACGGGATGGAGAATAGCCCTATGCTTACGCCGGGGGCATGCTGGTTTACCTATGCCTGTACCACAGATTTCTCTTTTTGGGTCAACCAGTGATCTTAAAGAGCAGCTTACGCATATTGAAAGTTTGTTTCCTAAATCGGATTTGTACGCAGTCGGTTCCTCTGCTGGCACAGGATTGTTGGTTCGTTATTTAGGTGAGCAAGGCTCTGACACACCATTTAAAGCAGCTTTTGCAATGTGCCCAGGCTACAACACTGAGATTGGTTTTAAAAATGTTCACCCGTTTTATAGCAAAATGATGACCAAAAAGTTATTCAAATATTTTATTCATCCTTATCAAAGTACTTGGAACCAGATTGCTTCTTTAGAAAAAGTTCTTGCAACGACTAGTCTAGAAGAGTTTGAAAAAGAATACTTTGAAATGGCTGGCTTTCAGGACTATCAAAGTTATTGTCAGGCAATTAATCCAATTTATGTATTTGAGAATGTCAAAATTCCATTAATGATTCTTAATGCTGAAGATGATCCAGTATGTTCTATTAAAAATTTAGAACCTTATAAAGAAACTATTCAGCAAATGAGTAATATTGCAGTGGTAACCACTAAAAAGGGAAGTCATTGTGGTTTTTACGAGGGTTGGAAAAGTACTTCATGGGCTGCTAAATTAATATCGAATTATTTTATGGTTGACCATAAAAAGTGACGGTATTGCCGTAATTGGTTCAATAAAGCCCATTCAATAGATGGGCTTTATGACTTGATTGGGTCAGGATAAAAGCAATTTTGGATCTTTCAGTCCAATTTTGATTTTGGTACTAGTAACGAGGTCTTTTTCATCTGTTTGGTTGGGGTGGAAATCAAAGCGATAATAGTCAAAAAATTTAGGGATCAATGCTCTATATTGTTTATTAGCAAAACTAAAAAAATTACGCCAAGAGTTGAGGTTTAGAAGTTGGCGATCTCGTTTCATAAGAATGAATTGATAGGATGTTGAGAAGCCGGTAATTAAAAATAAACTTAAAGTGAAGACAGTGATACGTGGGAGATATGCGCTCAGCCCACTTCCATATAAGTGTTGATAAAGATCAAAGGCCACAGCTTTATGTTCAGTTTCTTCAATACTGTGCCATAACCATAAATTGCGAATAGTTGAATCCGTCATTAGTTCATTAACAGACTGCATCATGTTAACCACAAGTACAGCTGTATAGTGTTCTAAGCCAACAGTGACAAGCAGATTCCATTTTTTACTAAAAACCTTTTCAATGCCTTTTAAAACAATACCTGTTGCTTTTTCCAAAGATTCGGGATCAAGGCCATGTTGTTGAGCACTCACGTGAAAAGCATGATGTTCTTTAGAGTGCATTGCTTCTTGGCCAATAAAAGCACTGATTTCACGATCTAGAATTTCATTCGACTTTGCTTTTGCACGTAAAGCTCGGACTGAACGAACAAAATATGATTCACCTTCAGGAAACAGAGTAGATAAGCCAGTAAAATAATGGGTAAGAGAGGGGTCATTATTACACCAGTAACGAGGTGTATTTTCAAAATTATAGTCCATACGACGGACTGGAAATGAGGCAGATGCACGATTTGATACAGTAGTCATTTTAAGCTCCAATCTTCTTTTAATTAAGGTTCCAAAAAGGAACTTGGTAAAAAGCTACATCTCAGAGTGTGGAACGTCAATGCTTTTTCAAGTGAAAGAAGTAGATTGTCCTAAATTGATATCTGGGAAAACTTTAAAGACAAATTGGAATAAGAAAAGTAAAACTGATTATTGAATTGATAATTTTAATAATATTTGAAAAGCCCAAATCAACTGTTCAATTTGGGCATATTCGTACGAGAACTTAGTTTTTAAGCGCTGGTGTAGCAGCAGCAATTGCAGCGGCAACAGCATCATCTTCAGTTTGAGATGGTTCTGCTGGCTTAGCTGGTTTTGACTGAGCTTTTTCAGGCTTCGGTTCTGCTTTTGGCTCAGGTTTAGGTTCTGGCTTAGGCTTCGGCTCTGCTTTAGGTTGTTCAGAAACAGTTGTTTGTGAATTTTGCTCAGAATGGGCAGGGCGAGTTTCACTACGAATTACAGTTGTAGTATTCGCAGTTTCCTCGTGATGAACTTCAACTTGCGTTGGTTCCTGAGTTTGAGCTTCTTCAGTTTTAACACTTTCTAATGACTCAAATTTTGCAGGTTCAGCAGGCTTAGGTTCTGAAACAGCAGTTTCAACCTTTTCTTGCTCTTCTTCAGGTGTTTCTTTTTTGACGCATGCGGTTAACAATAGTCCAGCCGCAATTGCAGCACAGATTAAAAGTTTTTTATTTGCCATTGCCCTAAACAACATTTAATTGAGGAGCTCGCATTATAACAGCAAAAGAGAATGAAAAAATCATGTGAGATTGACCTAATTTTTTATTAAAAATGCTGATAGAATAGCCAGTTGTTTAATGATCTTTGAATTGGTGCGGTTTGACTTTGCTTTATAGGGGCAGAGTACAGTAAAATTGCCCAACATTGTAGGCCGATTTCGGCTTGATTGTACGAGAAACTTAATGACCCATTTTATTTTTGTTACTGGTGGTGTGGTTTCATCGCTAGGTAAAGGTATTTCTGCTGCTTCAGTTGCTGCACTTTTGGAAGCCCGTGGCTTAAAAGTCACAATGGTTAAAATGGATCCTTACATTAATGTCGATCCGGGGACAATGAGTCCTTTCCAACATGGTGAAGTTTTTGTCACAGAGGATGGTGCCGAAACTGATCTAGACTTGGGTTATTACGAACGTTTCTTACGTCGTGCTAAAATGACCAAACTGAATAACTTTACCAGTGGCCGTGTTTATCAAGATGTTCTAAATAAAGAGCGTCGTGGTGATTACTTAGGTGGTACGGTTCAAGTTATTCCACATATTACAGACAACATTAAAGAACGTGTACTTCGCGCAGGTGAAGGTTACGACGTTGCAATCGTTGAGATTGGCGGTACGGTTGGTGATATCGAATCACTTCCATTTATGGAATCAGTTCGTCAGTTAATGGTTGAGCTTGGTCATAAACGTACCATGCTAATGCATTTAACATTGTTGCCATATATCAAATCTGCGGCTGAGTTAAAAACCAAGCCAACTCAACATTCAGTGAAAGAGCTTCTTTCAATTGGTATTCAGCCAGATATCTTAATCTGCCGTACTGAATATGATGTAGATGTTGATACTAAACGTAAAATTGCATTGTTCACTAACGTGGAAGCGCGTGCCGTTGTGGTATGTAAAGATGCGAAAACGATTTATCAAATTCCACGTACATTCTACGAACAAAACGTTGATGACTTGATCTGTGAACGTTTTGGGTTTAATGATCTTCCAGAAGCTGACTTAACCGATTGGGATAATGTAGTCGAAGCATTATTAAATCCTGAATACACGGTACGTGTTGCGATGGTTGGTAAATATGTAGAACTTCCAGATGCTTATAAATCTGTGAATGAAGCACTTTTACATGCTGGTATCCAAAACCTTGTGAAAGTACAGATTGACTATGTCAATGCTGAAGAACTTGAAACTCAAGACGTTTCTATTTTGCAAACAGCTGACGCAATTTTAGTCCCAGGTGGCTTTGGTGAGCGTGGTACTGAAGGCAAAATGAAAGCTATTCAATATGCACGTGAAAACAAAATTCCATTCTTAGGTATTTGTTTAGGCATGCAATTGGCTGTAATTGAATATGCACGCCATGTTGCAGCAATGCCAGAAGCATCTTCTACAGAATTTAACCGTTCTACAAAGTATCCATTGATTGGTTTAATTACCGAATGGTTAGATGAGCGTGGCGAGTTACAACAACGCAGTGTAGAGTCTGACTTGGGTGGAACTATGCGTTTAGGTGCACAAAAATCTGAATTGGTTGAAGGCACAAAAACTCGTGAAGTTTATGGTAAAGCAGAAATCACTGAGCGTCATCGTCACCGTTATGAAATGAATAATCGTTTCATTGAGTCGATTGAACAAGCTGGTATGAAGATTTCTGGTTACTCTACGGCACAACATTTGGTTGAAACTGTAGAAATTCCTGAACATCCTTGGTTTATTGCTGTACAATTCCACCCGGAATTTACAAGTTCACCACGTGATGGACATCCATTATTTGCTAGTTTTATTGGCGCTGCGAAAACTCAGCATCAAAAAAGTAAATAATGCGATTTTAAATAAACTGGGAAAGTTTAAATGTCACAATTAAAACCACAAGAAGTTGTACGTTTAGGCGATATACAAATGGCAAATCATTTGCCATTTGTATTATTTGGCGGAATGAACGTACTTGAATCAAAAGATTTAGCTTTCGAAATTGCAGAAACTTATGTTGATATCTGCAAACGCTTAGATATTCCTTATGTATTTAAAGCAAGTTTCGATAAAGCAAATCGTTCTAGTCTGCATTCATTCCGTGGTCCTGGACTTGAAAAAGGTATTGAATGGTTAGGCGATATTAAAAAGCATTTTAATGTGCCTATCATTACCGATGTTCATGAACCTCATCAAGCTGAAGCAGTTGCAGAAGTAGCCGATATTATTCAGTTACCGGCTTTCTTAAGTCGCCAAACTGATCTTGTTGAAGCGATGGCGAAAACACAGGCTATTATTAACATTAAGAAAGCTCAGTTTTTGGCACCTCATGAAATGCGTCATATCCTGAATAAATGTTTAGAAGCAGGAAACGATAAACTTATTCTTTGTGAGCGTGGTTCAGCATTTGGCTATAACAATCTTGTTGTAGATATGCTTGGGTTTGACATTATGAAAGAAATGAATGTTCCTGTTTTCTTTGATGTAACACATGCGTTGCAAACGCCTGGTGGTCGTGCTGACTCGGCAGGTGGTCGTCGTGCTCAAATTACAACTTTAGCACGCGCTGGAATGGCAACAGGCCTGGCTGGATTGTTCTTGGAAGGTCATCCAGACCCAGAACATGCAAAATGCGATGGACCTTGTGCATTACGCATGTCGCAGCTTGAGCCATTCTTGGCACAAATAAAAGAATTGGATACTTTGGTTAAAGGATTCAAAAAGTTAGACACCCATTGAGTTTTTACTCATTTACGCTGCTTTAATCGCAGCTCATATTCATTCAACAGAGGAATTGTTCATGAGCCAAATCGTTGACATCCGTGCACGTGAAATTTTGGACTCTCGTGGTAACCCAACCATCGAAGCAGACGTAATTTTAGAATCTGGGGTTGTTGGTCGTGCATGTGCACCATCTGGTGCTTCAACTGGTTCTCGTGAAGCTTTAGAACTACGTGACGGTGATAAATCACGTTACTTAGGTAAAGGCGTTAAAACTGCGGTTAACAACGTAAACACGATTATCCGTGACGCTTTAGTGGGCAAATCAGTATTTGAACAAAAAGACATCGATAATACGATGATCGAACTTGATGGTACTGAAAACAAAGAAAAATTGGGTGCGAATGCAACTTTGGCTGTGTCATTAGCTGCTGCGCGTGCTGCTGCTGATGAAAAGAAAATTCCTCTTTTCCAATACATCGCTGACTTACGTGGTCAAAAGATTTTGACTATGCCTGTACCAATGATGAACATCATCAATGGTGGTTCGCATGCAGACAATAATGTAGATATTCAAGAGTTTATGATTGAGCCAGTAGGCTTTACTTCATTTGCTGAAGCATTACGTGCTGGTGCTGAAATCTTCCATTCACTAAAATCAGTTTTAAACAAAAAAGGTTTAAACACTGCTGTAGGTGATGAAGGTGGTTTTGCACCAAACTTGCGTTCAAACGAAGAAGCAATCACTGTTATTCTTGAAGCTATCGGTCAAACTGGTTACAAAGCTGGTTCTGATATTATGTTGGCGCTTGACTGTGCATCTTCAGAATTCTATAAAAATGGTCAATATGTTCTTGCGGGTGAAGGCAATAAAGCATTCACAAGCAACCAATTCTCTGACTATTTAGCTGGCCTTGTAAACCAATATCCAATTATCTCAATTGAAGATGGTTTAGATGAATCAGATTGGGAAGGTTGGTCTTACTTAACATCTATCCTTGGTGACAAAATCCAATTGGTTGGTGATGACCTGTTCGTTACAAACCCTAAGATTTTACAACGTGGTATTAATGAGAAAGTAGGTAACTCTATCTTAATCAAATACAACCAAATTGGTACGTTGACTGAAACTCTAGATGCAATCTACCTTGCTAAAGAAAATGGTTATACAACTGTAATTTCTCACCGTTCTGGCGAAACTGAAGATTCAACTATTGCTGATTTAGCAGTAGGTACAGCGGCTGGTCAAATTAAGACTGGTTCACTTTGCCGTTCTGACCGTGTTTCTAAGTACAACCAATTACTTCGTATTGAAGAATTGACTAAAGCTGCTTACCGCGGTAAAGCTGAGTTTAAAGGTTTAAACTAATCTTTAAATAAAAAGTTAAAATTAGTTTTTTAACATTTTAAGGTGCTATTTCTCTATTCTATTAGGAAATAGCACCTTTTTTAATTTATAAAAAAAAGTTAGTTTTTCATTTTTTAGGACTTCTTTTATACATCTGAAAAATACAAAAATTCTATCTGTTATCGCCTTTTTAGAAAAACCTAGTATCTGATATTTATAATACTCAATTGTTTTTATTATCCTAGACGACGGGTTTTTAACGACTTAGCCCAACTATGGTGTTTGCAACGAGAACACTCTTGATAGAGTGTATTTAGAATTTTCGTTTCACCACATTTCATACATGAATAAAAAGTATTGATTTTAAGCACGTCAGCTTTGCAATAAGCATCAGGGAATAGAGGGAGTCCCCATTTTACCTCTTCATCTTCATAGTAAAGTAAACTCAGGATACCGTCAGACTCCAATAAAGCTGTTCTCACTTGACCTAAATGCTCAACATTTTGTTGGCGCATCTCTGAGAAAAACTCATCATGTGAATATGATTGTTTCTGGAAATCTTTGTAGACTAAAAGTCCATCTTTAACCACGCAAAGCGCTTTTCCTTCCAATAGATCTTCAATTTTTTTATGCTTCACCATGGCCCAAGTTACAAGGCGGTAGAGAAAAAGAATCACGATAAATGCGACAAAAGCATGTGCGATAGGTAAATCCTTAGTAAACATTGGATCGCCAGCTGCGGAACCTAAGCATAAAATAATTGCGAGCTCAAAAAGAGAAAGTTGGCGAATACCACGTTTACCTGATAGCCTTAAAAAACTAATAATAATGATAAACATGACAAAACAGCGAACCAAAATTTCCAGAACGAAGGTCCAAGTCGTATCACCTATGAAAATATTAAAAAAATCCATTTTTTCTCCTTTTTAATAGG
>NZ_JRVL01000083.1:0-30617 GCF_054823985.1 Acinetobacter sp. GN11
AGTTGTTCTTCATAATTTCTTAATGATCTTTCTGCTCTTCGTCAGAGACAGAATTCAACGCAATACTAAACTTTTCATCTTAACCCTGTAAGCTAAGATATTCTCATGTATCGCGTCGGGATGAGTGCATTATAGGGGAAAAAAAATGGTACGCAAGCACTTTTATAAACATATGTGTTTGATCGATTCTTTTTCACCCAATTAAAATAAAAAAAAGTAAAAATATCATCACAAGCCACTGATAAATATCAATAAATATTAGGATATTTTATTTTCATTCTTTTTTGATTTTCACTTCTATTATCTTAATAGGTTGTTTTGGGACATTCTGATGCATACCATCAGTGATTGTCGGTACTTTTACAATACGGTCAACTACATCCATTCCTTTAATCACTTTTCCAAAAACTGCATAGCCCGCATTACCAGCAGAGCGATTTAGAAAACTATTATCTGCGACATTAATAAAGAACTGACTAGTAGCTGAATCAGGATTTGCGGTACGAGCCATTGCTAAGGTTCCGCGCGTATTAGCAATTCCATTTCCAGCTTCGTTTTTGATTGGTGCTCGAGTGGTCTTTTCCAGCATATTTGTAGTAAGCCCACCACCCTGTACCATGAAACCAGGAATTACGCGGTGGAATATCGTATCTTTATAAAAGTTCGACTTTATATAGCTTTTAAAATTCTTCACGCTGATTGGGGCTTTCTCATCATAAAGTTGTATTTCTATGTTGCCTAAATTTGTTTGCATTTCAACTAAAGTGTCAGCCCAGACTGAATGACTGCTTAAACCCAAGCAACATAACATTAATAATTTTTTCATATCTTCCTACAGTAAAATGCAAAACTTAATAAAGGTTAAATTTAATCGTCTATATAAAAGAATTCTAGTGAGTATTTATTATCTTTTATTTAAAGCCTTATATTTTAGATTTGTGTATGAGTCCACGTTCCACGTGAAACATGGACCAAACTTTTATTTAGCTATTTTTATCCCAGAATTTTCTAAAGTTTTTACTGAACTCAATGGTGTAACGTTTAGCCTTTTTAGAAATAGGCGTCAAATTTATAAATCCATGAGTTTGATCTGAGTATTCTTCATAATGCATTTTGACGCCATTTTGGCGTAGCTTATAGCTATAGATTTTTCCTTCATCATGTAATACGTCATGCCCAGCAGTAATCACGAAAGCCGGTGGGTTCTTTTTCAAGTTTCCATAGGTCGGAGAAATAATAGGATCATCTAATTCTACGTTATGCTGGGTTGCATAATATTGAGTGACATTATTGATATCTTTATCTGTCAAAACCAACCCTTCGTTATAGGCATAGAAGGAAGGATGTCGGCTCTTGAAATCAACTGCAGGGTAAATAAGAAGTTGAGCTTGTGGAGCATAAGGTTTATTTACTGATCTTTGAGCCACGACTGTACTGATGTTTCCACCTGCACTATCTCCCGCTACCGCAATTCGACCTTTTAATATTTTTAATTGTCTACGATTTTGATATACCCAAGCTAAAGCATCTTCACAAGATTGGATTAAATGCTGAGGAGAAACCTCAGGTGCTAGAGGATAATCAATACTGAGTACTTGTACTTTTGCATATTTTGCCAATATACGACAAACCTCATCATGAGTATCTAAACCACCGACAACAAATCCTCCCCCGTGATAGAAAACAAGAAGAGGTAATTTTTTATTAGGTGCCGGATGATAGTGTCTTGCGAAAACGGTTCCGCTTTGGAGAGGTAACCGAATATCTTCTACTGAATCAATATCGGTTGATTTCTGGCGTATAGCCAGCATTTGGGTATCGAACTGCCTTCTAGACTCAATGGGGTCTGAACCAATGAAACTGATATGGCCCTGTTTAATTTGTACAGCCATCATACATTTAGTAAATGAGTCGAGATCTGGATATTGGTAAGAATATCCAAGAATTTTGGCAAGTGATTCTTGAGCTAATCGAGGTAACTTATCAAGAGCTCGAGCAGCGGGCCCTTGGCCCTTTTCTAGCAATGTTTGAATTTTTTGATTGAATGCTGTCATGCCTATCTCCATGAATTCCTCTTATCCTTCATATTTTCTACAGAATTCTGTTGTTGTTTGACTATATTCGCATACAACTCACGTAATCAAGATACAAAGGTAAAACCCAAATTACGCTAATCTGATTTAAAGCAAATGTCATTAACAAATCTGTCACTTAAAACAGGACTTTTTTGCCAATTATTGTTAACAGACAAAAAGAGGTACGATTATGTCAACAAAATTAGTTGTTACTTTATTAGCAACCAGTCTTTTAACTGTAGGCTGTGTGGCTTATACGGATGACCCTTCTTACCGTGGTAATTATGGTTACCATGATCATGATACTAATCGCTATGATCGCAATGATGGACGTCGATATAACGATTGGGAACGGAAACGTTGGGAAGAACGTCAAAGAATATATGAACAACAACGAAGAGTTGCTCGCGAACAGGATCGAAATCGTCATGAATGGGATAAAAGACGCCATGACGAAGATAAAAAACACCGTGATGACGATAAAAGGCGCCACGAATGGGATAAAAAACGAGTAGAAGATCGGGATCATAATCATCGAGATTCTCGTCATGATGACTAAATTCATTACTATATAAAAAGCCCCAATAAGCTACGTCTTTTGGGGCTTTTTTGAGAATTCTAAACTCTCTTAATTATAGAGTAATGAGTAGCAGCTCACTTCATACATAAATCGGCATCTTAAATATACGACTCTATAATCTTTTAACTATTCTTATCACTAAGAATTACTGAGCTGTTGCAGAACCTGAAACAGAACCAGAAGCACCAGCATCAACTTGACCTGGTTGTGCTTGGCCAGAAACGCCCGCATCAACACCTACACCAGCTTGTACGCCAGATGGGCTAGCACTTGTTTGAGCAGAACCTGATGCATTTAAACCAGCTTCAGATGCACAACCAACAGCTGTAAAAGCAACACCAGCAAGTACTACAGAGATAAGACCTAATTTTTTCATAATCGCTTTCCTTTCATTACGACAAACACTTAAATGCAAAGATCATCTTCGCGCTGCCTATAATTCACAATTTTTTTTTCTGGCGTGCGTATCATTGGTTGTCTTTTGTAGTAATAGAAGTACAAGTTGTGCAATTTTTTATTAAATTCGCTTCCCCACCCCGGTCTCAACCTTTTATACAAGCCTAGCAGCTTAAGCTTTTGTTTAATTTTATCAATTTTTAATTTTTATCTTAGCCTTTTGCTCTACTCAAAAAAATTCTCTTTATAGAAACGCTATATAAGGTATGTAGAATGTTACAGAGGTTTTTTGCTTAAAAATTCAGTTTCTCCATTAAAAAAGCCGGGTATACACCACGGCTTCTATAAAAACTTATTCTATTTCGATTTAAATTACGGCCACTGCATCTCGCCTTTTACAACTTTTGCACCTAGCTCTAGGCTATCCACACTCTTTAATGTTGGATATTGTTTTTGCATGAGCTGACTCAGTTCACTCGCATTTTTACTTACTTTAGCAGCTTTCTCATAGCTCTTGAGATAGTCGATCGAAAAGTTAACCGCATCCAAACCTTGTGGCGCTCCCTCAACCATATGGGCAGGAACAACTGTTTGAGGTTGAAGTGCTTTAATGCTTTCTAGAGTTTGAATTACTTCATTGCGGTCTTTAACTTTTGGTGTATCTGCCATCCATAAATGAATGCCAGAAGATACAGGAATACCGCCAACTACTGCTTTTGAAGAAGGAATCCATAAATAAGTAAGTTCTTTCTTACCTTTAATCTCGATTGACTCATTTTCAAGCTTTAAAGTTTTAGCAGTATAAGCTTGAGGCACAATAATTTGGCTAGGCGCATTTGCACCCATTTGTGGACCCCAATACTTCACTTTGAGTGCTTGAGTATCTTGAATATGTTTAACAGTTTCCGGCGTTGCGATGATTTGTACATTTGGGAAGTATTGTTTAAATACGTCTAAGCCAAAGTAATAATCTGGATCGCCATAGCTTACAAAAATTGTTTTGAGCGTTTTACCGCTATCGATAATGTCGGCAGCAATACGTAATGCTTCAGATTTTGAGAATTGCGCATTGACCAATAGAACTTCTTTATCGCCTTCAATTAAAGTAGAGGTCACACCAAAATGTTCGGGTTTAGCCAGAAAACTTTGGATTTTTAGATCTTGTGCAAAAGCAGAGGAAGCCATTGTCAAAGCTGTGGCAGTTGCTAGGGCTGAAGCAGTTAATTTAAAAAATTTCATTATGTATTCTCCAATTTCATGAGAAATACTTTAAATTGCAATTCCTGTAAGGTAAATGCACTAAATTAAGATAAACTGTTGCATATATTGTAATAATGATAATGCATATGGACACATTAAAAGCCATACAAGTCTTTGTTTCTATTGCTCAGCATGGCAATTTAACCAAAGCCGCAGAACACCTGAATTATTCCCGTGCGATGGTTTCTCGTTATCTTGAGCATCTTGAACACACATTCTCAACTCGACTATTTCAAAGAAATACACGAAAAATATCACTCACACCAGCAGGTGAAAAAGCCCTACTCTATTGCGAAAATATTTTACAACAACAACAACTTTTACAAGAGCTGGCAGCACCCGAACAACATAACGGCACCATTCGCTTCACTTGTGGTCTATTTTTATTTCAATTAGGTGTTGGGGAATGTATTCGTCAATTTAAAAAGCAGCATCCTCATATTCAATTTGACGTATATCTGACTGAAAATACAATTGACTTGATTGATGCACAGGTCGATTTGGCCTTACGTATAACGCAAAAAGTTGCAGATGGATTAATTGCGAGGCCAGTCTGTCAGATCGAATCGGTATTTTGTGCTCATCCAGACTATTTAAAAGAGCATAGTCCCCTCTCTCACCCAAGACAACTTATTCAATATGAATGTTTAGCTCACCATAGCCAACATCAGTATTGGACTCTTTTTGATGAAGAACAACAACCGCAGAATTATCCTTTAAACGTTACCTTTAAAAGTAATGATGTAAATGCTGTTTATGATATGTGTCTACATGCTCAAGGTGTAGCTATGTTGCCTTCACTATTAGTTAAAAAAGATTTAAAAGAAAAACGACTAGTTCCTCTATTTAAAAACTTTTCAGCTCCAGAATTAATTCTGTCAGTGGTATATGCATCGAGACAACATTTACCCAAAATAACGCAGGAATTTATTGCTTTTATGATCGAAAATTTAGATTTTTACTTAAAACCACAAAATTAAAAGTTTTAAATTGCCGTGTACGCTTGAATTTTTAGGCAATGCCCATACTTCATACCTATTATTGAATTACAGCATATGCATGGCAGTTCAGGTTTTACACAGTAAATACTGATGCCAAAAGGACTGTACATGTTTAAAAACCCATTTAAACGGAGATCATCAATGGCTAATGAGCAAAACGAGCAAGCTCAAGACATTCAACACGAGCAAGCAGAGCAATCTAATGAGCAAACTCAGGCTGAAGGTTTAGAGCAAGCAAACGACGTTACCGTTGAATCTTTACAAGCGCAAATCACTAAATTAGAAGAAAGTCTTAAACTTGAAAAAGCACGTACAGCGAATGCTGTTTACGAAGCACAAAAAAGTGTAGAGCGTATTCAACGTGAGTCTGAAAAGCATAAGGAAACTGTGCTTGAAAAATTTGCAAAAGAATTACTGGATTCTGTAGACAATCTAGAACGCGCAATTCAAGCGGCTGGTGATGAAGAAACACCTGTACTTGAAGGTATCAAATTAACCTTGAAGTCACTGTTAACTGCGCTTGAAAAATTTGGCGTTGTAGAAGCTGATACTAAAAATGGTTTCAATGCAGATTTACATCAAGCAGTGGGCATTGCCCCAGATGCTAAAGCGAATGAAATCGGTACCGTTTTACAAAAAGGCTATACCTTAAATGGTCGCTTATTGCGCCCTGCTATGGTTATGGTTGGTCAATAAATAAAAATTTGAGAGTTTTTAGATTTTTTTTCGCTAAAACGCTTGAAAAAAATAGATTCACTCTCATATCGGATAATAAGCAAAAACATTGCAAAAGAATTTTTGAGGAAAACGTCACATGGCAAAAATTATTGGTATTGACTTAGGTACTACCAACTCATGCGTTGCTGTACTTGAAGGCGATAAAGTAAAAGTAATCGAAAACGCTGAAGGCACACGTACAACTCCGTCGATCATCGCTTATAAAGATGGCGAGATCTTAGTGGGTCAAAGTGCTAAGCGTCAGGCAGTAACTAACCCGAAAAATACATTATTCGCTATTAAGCGTTTAATTGGTCGTCGTTATGAAGATCAAGCAGTACAAAAAGACATCGGTCTTGTACCTTACAAAATCATCAAAGCTGACAATGGTGATGCTTGGGTTGAAGTAAACGACAAAAAATTAGCGCCTCAACAGATCTCTGCTGAAATCTTGAAAAAGATGAAGAAAACTGCAGAAGACTATTTAGGTGAAACAGTAACTGAAGCAGTTATTACTGTTCCTGCTTACTTTAACGATGCTCAACGTCAAGCAACTAAAGATGCGGGTAAAATCGCTGGCTTAGACGTTAAACGTATCATTAACGAACCAACTGCTGCTGCACTTGCGTTCGGTATGGACAAAAAAGAAGGCGATCGTAAAATTGCTGTTTACGACTTAGGTGGTGGTACTTTTGACGTATCAATCATTGAAATCGCAGACCTTGATGGTGACCAACAAATCGAAGTGTTATCAACAAATGGTGATACTTTCCTTGGTGGTGAAGACTTTGATAACGCATTAATTGAATTCTTGGTTGAAGAATTTAAGAAAGAACAAAGTGTGAACTTGAAAAATGATCCACTTGCGTTACAACGTTTGAAAGAAGCTGCTGAAAAAGCAAAAATCGAGCTTTCTTCATCAAATGCAACTGAAATTAATCTTCCATATATTACTGCTGATGCGACTGGTCCTAAACACTTAGTGATCAATGTAACACGTGCAAAACTTGAAGGTTTGGTTGCTGATTTAGTAGCTCGTACAATTGAGCCTTGCCGTATCGCGCTTAAAGATGCTGGTCTTTCGACTTCTGACATCTCTGACGTAATTTTGGTTGGTGGTCAGTCTCGTATGCCACTTGTACAACAAAAAGTACAAGAATTTTTTGGTAAAGAGCCACGTAAAGACGTGAACCCTGACGAAGCAGTTGCAATCGGTGCTGCGATTCAAGGTGCAGTATTGTCTGGTGACAAAACTGACGTTCTTTTATTAGACGTAACACCATTAACTTTAGGTATTGAAACAATGGGTGGTGTATTAACGCCAATCATTGAGAAAAACACGACGATTCCTGCGAAGAAATCACAAGTGTTCTCTACTGCTGCTGACAACCAGCCTGCTGTAGACATTTCTGTTTACCAAGGTGAACGTAAGATGGCTCAACAAAACAAATTGTTGGGTAACTTCCAATTAGGCGACATCCCACCTGCTCCACGCGGTGTGCCACAAATTGAAGTATCTTTCGACATCAATGCTGATGGTATCTTGAAAGTATCTGCTAAAGATAAGAGCACTGGTAAAGAGCAATCGATCCAGATTAAAGCAAACTCAGGTTTGTCTGATGCTGAAATCGAAGCAATGATTAAAGATGCTGAAGCGAATGCTGAAGAAGATCGTAAGTTTGAAGAACTTGCAAAAGCTCGTAACGAAGCTGATGCATTGATTTCAAGCTCGAACAAAGCTGTAAAAGATCTTGGTGATAAAGTTACTGAAGATGAAAAAACAGCTGTAAGTACTGCGGTTTCTGAACTTGAGTTAGCAACCAAAGAAAATGATGTTGAAGATATCAAAGCTAAAACTGAAGCTTTACAAAACATCTTGATGCCTATCACTCAACGTGCTTATGAACAAGCACAGCAAGCTGGTGGTGCAGAAGGCTTTGATCCAAATGCATTCCAAGGTAGCGATGCAGGTCAACAAAAAGCTGATGATGGCGTTGTAGATGCGGAGTTTACTGAAGTTAAAGATGACAAAAAATAATTTGTTTCTTTAATAAAAAACCGCGCTTAGGCGCGGTTTTTTATTGGTTACAAAAAATAACAATAGGTTTTTAAACATATTTTTAAATTTTCTAGTGTCAAAAAAGTCAATCATAAAAACTAATTCATTCATTATAAAAAAGATTTTATAAACCAAAATACACTGTTACTTATTCCAGTAATTATTCCATTATTGCCAAGTCTAAAAACATCTTTTTCAATTTTTCTACCGAGATCACAAAACCCACCCGCTCTCCGGTATTTTTTATCATTTTGACGGAATTGATTAAGTAGCTAACAATAAGATTTATTTATATTTTTTATTTTGCCATGAAAAAAATTCTATGGTTGGGATTGAGCTTATGTTTATGTATAGGCTTTCAAACGACGATCTTTGCTCAAAGTAATCTACCAACGGGTTTATCCAATCAACCTTTAAAGTATCGAATTGCTTTTATTGATCCACGATTTCAATTAACTCAAGAAAAAATTATTGAAGTTAGCCAACAAGCTGCTGAAATCTGGCACAAAGAGACTGGAAAAACCTATTTTATTTATGATCCTGAAGCAGAGTTATCAATTAACTTAATTTATGATAATCATCAACTGATGAAAAGTGAGCAACAGGAAAATTTAAATGTACTTTTGCAAAAGCAGGAAGTATGGCGCATTAAAAATGAAGAAATTATTTTAAACAAACGAGAAATTGATCAGCTATCATCAGATTTAAGCAAAAAAAAGATCTGCCTTAAAGCTGAGTTTGATCAATATCAACGAGACGTAACACGCTTTAACCAAGGGGAACATCGATACTATCGTGCTGATGATTTAAAAGAGCAGCAAAATCAGCTACAGCAAAAGTCTGAAAATCTGCAAAACGAATCAAATATTTTAAATAATAAAATTCAATCACTTAATACAAAAATTAAGAAACTAAATCAAGAGCAAAGTGATTTAACAACTTTAATGACACAATTTAAGCTAGAGCAAAAAGCCAGTATTCAGCCCTTTCATAAAGGTTTATTCAGCCAAAACCAAATTCAAATTTATGGTTATGCCTCTTTAAATGATTTACGTTTAACCCTTGCTCATGAGTTTGGCCATGCTCTAGGACTAAAACATACTACTGATCCTAAATCATTAATGTATCCCCGTTTAAAAGAGCAAGATATCCATAACTTCAAATTAACAGATTCAGATTTAGAGTTATTAGGCTCAATTTATAGTTCAATTAAGGAAAATTATTAAAGCTAAATGATTAAAAAAACTACACTAAACAAAGAATATTAAACTTTTTCTAAAAAATAATTTGGCATTTGGTAAAAAATTATGAGACTAAAGTCTCATTTATTTATCTAAATTGTACATTTTTTGATTGATTTTTCACTTTATATTCTTATAATACGTTTTTTTTAAAATCTCTCCCGTCAATTATGCGTTTAACATCTTTGTTACTAGGCGTTGCCTTTGCTTTTTCTAATTTTCAAGCTAATGCTAATCTTGCTACTCCAGCTCACACTCAAATTCAGCAAAACGCAGGTCAGCATCTGACTTATAAAATTGCTGAAATTGACCCACGTTTTGGTTTAAGCCAAGATCAATTGATTCAAATTAGCCAACAAGCGGCTGATATTTGGAAACAAGGCACTGGTCAGGATTATTTTACTTATGATCCAAATGCAAAGTTAGAAATTCGTCTAGTTTACGATAATGATCAAAGTCGTTCTGAACAGCGTCAAAAAATTGCAGCTCAGTTTCAGCAAGAACAGCAACGTGTAATTGATGAACAGCAACAAATTAAACAATTGAAGCAAACACTTGGTCAAACACAATCTGACCTTGAAAATAAAAAGCAGATTTTGAATGGCAAATTGAAAAATCTTGACGAGCAAATGATGCAGCTTAACCAAGGCAAATTAGCACCAGAATACAGCGCTAAATCTTTGGCTAAAACTCAGAAAGATTTGCAAAAACAAACTGTTGCTTTAAAGAAAGAAATTGCTGCATATAATGAGCAAGCTAAAGATTTAAATGTCAAAGTTACTCACTTTAACCAGATAAACAATGAGTTCAACAATTCATTGACCCAATTTAAGCAAAATGCTCAAGCTGATGTCTTTAAAAAAGGTATCTATAATGGCAAGCAAATTGTGATTTATGAGTTTAAGTCTATTGATGATTTACGTTTAACGATTGCTCATGAGTTAGGACATGCGCTTGGTTTAAAACATAGCGATCAACCAAATGCATTAATGTACTCAGTACGTAAAGATGGTGACAGAAAAGTCACTGGTCTTACAGATGCTGATCGTGATCTATTAAGTGCTTTACCTCAATAATTAAGGACTTGATATAAAATGATGTATCTATTTCTAGATAGATACATCGAAATTCATATCAAAGTCATGTTATTGTGGTCATAAGAGCTAACTAAAATAGAATGGAGATCAAGATGAGTTATTACCATATCCTGATTGAAGTAAATGATCATATCAGCACAATTGAACAAACGCGTGATATTGAACTATTTGATATTATTGAAATCAAACCGTATCTTCATTCTATTCTAATCCCCTTTTTCAATGAGCATGAAATTGAGCTTGAAGATGAAAATATTGAATATAAAGATATTCTACATCTTGAAGTGAAACAGACTCTGCTACCGATTGAACATTTAATTGAAGAAGAACAAAAGCAATTACCAAGTGATACAGATGTTACGATCACTGCGTATGAAATCTTTAATGATCGAGATTTAAGCCAAGATGTCACTTCAGTTATTTTTGATATTTTGGAAGCGGTAAAATTAGATTAGTAATCTTATATAAGTACTTATAAAAAAGGTCTGCATGTGCAGACCTTTTTATTCTTTTCAGTTTATTGCATCATTTTTTGGGCTTGTTCTTGGCGAAATGCGCGCAAGATTTGTTGCCCTGCTCGTCCTGTTGGATTTAAACCTAAACGAGTTTGTTCCTGACGAATAGCGACACGGGTTTTATCCCCAATAAGACCATCAACCGCACCAATATCGTAGCCGCGATTAATCAAAAACTGTTGGATTTCACGACGTTCCGCGCGTGAAGTTCCCTGATCATCAGTTGGCCAAGATGTTGCAAAAGGACGAGCGCCTTTTAAACGATCAGATAGATGGGCAATTGCAAGACCATAACTTTCCGCTGCGTTATAACTGTAGATAGCATCAAAATTCTTAAATACTAAAAATACTGGACCATTTACGCCTGCCGGTGCCATTAAACCTGCCGACGTACCGCCAGATAAAGGCCCTTGAACAAGTGGAGAACCGTCAATTCGAGTTACCCCTCGTACACTCCAGCTACTTAATGCTTTCTTTGAGCGACGCCCTTCTCCATCAATTGACATGCCTTGAGGAACTTTTACTTCAAAACCCCACGGCATTCCTGTTTGCCAACCAGCTTTATTTAAGAAATTAGCCGTTGATGCTAATGCATCTGCAGTACTTGATACCAAATCGCGACGACCATCTCCATCAAAATCAACAGCTAAACGTTCATAGGTCGATGGCATAAATTGCGTATGTCCAAACGCCCCAGCCCAAGAACCTTTCAGTTGATCTTCGGTTAAGTCACCGCGCTGTAAAATACGCATGGTGGCAAAAAATTCAGTACGGAAATAACTTTGTCGACGACCTTCACAACTTAAAGTTCCGAGCGCTTGTAATAAAGGATATTTTCCAGAAATATCACCAAAATTACTTTCTACGCCCCACACTGCCACAATTGTTTCTGGTGGCACGCCGTAGATTTGAGAAGCTCGATTTAAAACATCGCGATATTGCGCCAGTTTTTGTTTTCCAAGCTCAACACGCTCTTCATCGACTAAACCAGAAAGATAATCCCAAATTGGTGTCGAAAATTCTGGTTGATAGTTTAATTTATCAATAACTGAATAATCTGGAGTTAAGTTTTGAGTATAACGGTCATAAGTTGTACCAGAGACTCCCGCAGCAATTGCTTGAGAACGTAAATTTGCCAAACAACTTTGGAAATTATTATTAGGCGTATAATCCTCGCTAGTTACTACTGGAACAGTAGCATTGCTAGATATTGTAGAACCATTAATTACGAGCTCTGCTTGAGCCTGAGTCATTGCTAAAAATACAGAGCCAACAATACAAGAAAAACGTCGCATATTATCCCAGTTTCAATTTTTGAATTTAAATTTTTAAGTACCATACCATTATGAGTCTAAAATTTCAGAGAGAAAACGTAAATTTGAATTCATAATCTCTTCTTTAAATTCATTTCCAGTGTTTTAAATTCAAATTTCTCACTTTATTTTGAATTTAAAACGTCCCCTCATTCGCATCACCAGTTTTGAATTCAAAACAATAGCGCATAGTTTAAATTCAAAAGTCTTACTTTAAATTTAAACTATAACGCAGGCGTTTCTGTGGATAAACTTATCCACAATCGAGCAAAAACAGCACTATTTATTGATTCCATTCTATATTTCATTATTCTTGATGACACGAAAAATCCAATCACCAAACAATCTATATTTTTAAATTCAAAAATCACGCAATAATTTAAATTCAAACTTACCGCATTATTTTAAATTTAAAACACTTCAATAAACACCATTAGTTTTGAATTCAAAAACCATGAGCTCTGTCATCAGCTACAAATCAAACTCTCTTGTGGATAACTAACTTTAAATTCAAAACAATCAGGTTTTGCTTTTTAAATTTAAAAACACCATCAATACTTAAATTCAAAAATTCCCATAAAAAGTTATCCACAACCGCAAAATACTCATGATTTATTATTTTTTAAATTTAAAAGATAAAAAAGCGATCCGAAGATCGCTTTTTAGAGAATTAGAAATGCTTTAGAGGGTCATATCTGCTGTTAAAGCGAGTGGTTCTGGCAAAATTTCTGCTAATTGACGGCATAAATTCGTCAATTCATTACTATCCACAGGCATTAAAGTGATATGGCCTAACTTACGACCAGCACGTTCAGACTTGTTATAAAGATGTAGATGAGCACCATTTAAGGCAAGTACATCTTCAGTTTTAGGATGCTGACCAATAATATTGATCATAACTGTTGGGCGAACAACGTCTGTTGAACCTAATGGTAGACCTGCAACAGCTCGAATATGGTTTTCAAACTGTGAACAGACAGCGCCTTCAATTGACCAGTGACCTGAGTTATGCACTCGCGGTGCCATCTCATTTGCACATAAACCTTGTTCTGTTACAAATAGCTCTAGAGTTAACACACCTACATAGTTGAGGTGATTCAACAAACGAGTAATGTAGTCTTGAGCAACAGGTTGCAAAGCTTCGCTATTCGGTGCCGGAACAATTGAATGCGATAAAATGCCATTATGGTGGTGATTTTCAGCCAGTGGCCAAGTTTTTACTTCACCATTTTGACCGCGCACCGCAATAATTGAAACTTCACGAGAGAATTTAACAAAGCTTTCGGCAACTAGACTTTTTGCAGGCCCAAGTTCAGCCCAAGCAGTATCAATCTGGTCTTCTGAACGAAGTACAAACTGACCTTTACCGTCATATCCACCAGTTGCAGTCTTAAGCACAATCGGTAAACCAAGCTCAGCAACAGCCTTTTTCAAGCTTTCTAGACTATCTACAGCACGATACGGCGCAACAGGAATAGTAAGCTCATCAAACAATGCTTTTTCTGACAAACGATTTTGCGCAGTCGCTAAAGCAACACGGGGAGGGTGCAATGCTTTGGTTTGTGTCAAAACATCAACATCTTCAACGGGCGTATTTTCAAACTCAAGACTGAAAACATCAGCACTTTCAATAAACTGCTTTAAACCTTGCTGATCTTGACTAGAAAAGACTTGGCCCAAAACGCCTGCTGGACAATCTGTATTTGCTTCAAAAAAAGTACACTGAATATTTAATGGTAACGCTGCTTGAGCCATCATTCGGCCCAGTTGCCCACCACCAAAAATACCGATAGTTTTATCCATCTCAGCCTCTTACACCTGACCCGGAATATTTTTGCTTGCAACTTTATCAGTTTGCGCAGCACGGAAATCAGCAACATTTTTTGCGATTTCAGGACGAGTTAAACCTAAGATTTGTGCCGCCATGATTGCCGCATTCGTCGCGCCAGCTGGACCAATTGCCAAAGTACCAACGGCGATACCAGCTGGCATTTGTACGATTGAAAGCAAAGAATCTACGCCATTTAAAATTGATGATTTAACTGGCACACCCAAAACTGGTAAATCAGTTTTTGCGGCACACATTCCAGGTAAATGCGCTGCACCACCTGCACCAGCAATAATCACTTGAATACCGCGATCACGCGCAGTTTCTGCGTATTCAAATAAACGGTCTGGAGTACGATGAGCAGATACCACTTCCGCTTCAAATGGGACACCAAGCTGTTTAAGCATATTGGCTGTGTTTTCGAGAGTTGCCCAATCAGATTGAGAACCCATAATAATTCCAACGAGAGGTTGAGCGTCTTGTGCTGCGGCCGCATTCATTGCTAATGTTCCAGAGACAAAAGTAAAAGAAGATAAATCTCGACGAGAGCCAAGTTTTAAATGGTTCGGAAGCCCATTATTATAGACTGATTTTTCATCTCACGAAAATTTAACTGACCAGCTCTGCGAATATTTTTAATCTCGTCAAAAAATGTCATAGTTTATAACGATGACGCATTCTCAAATTTTATTAATATTATTTAAACATCCTGCAAAATAAACAGGTATTTGGAAGAGCAATAGCTTATTGCAAAGTAGAATAAAACATTTAATGCAACCTATTGCAGCTTACTGGCTTCTAAATACGAAGTAGACGCAGCCAAATAAACATACCATCGCCCATAAATAATCTAATTTAAATGGTTGTTTAAACAAGAAAAGCATAAACGGTACAAACACAATCAGTGTGACCACTTCCTGTGTAATTTTCATTTCACCGAGTAACCAGCCTTGCGCACTCAGCATACGAGTTGCCGGAATCATAAAACTATATTCAAGCAGGGCTATAATCCAACCGAATAAAATCGCTTGCCAGAGTGGAGCATGGTGTAAAAATTTAAGATGCCCATACCATGCAAGTGTCATAAAGCAGTTAGAAATAATTAAGAAAGCAAAAGCTAAAACCGTTGGATTCAAAGGCACATCCTTCATCATCACGATGATTTAAGTATTCTAAAGATACAAAACATTATAAAAGATAAAACTGTAATTCAGCTTAAATCGAAAAAATAAAGATGTGCTTTTGCCAGGGCCTCAAACACATAGAACAACAACGATTTTTGACTATCTTTTCGAGTTTAGCCTTGCTATCGTTGCTGGCAAATTTATCAATAATGAACACACAGTCATTCATACGAATATTGTGTACAAAAGCAGTGGAGAAGGCGAGCAATGCATCTGCATATATTGGGTATTTGTGGCACTTTTATGGGCTCTTTAGCACTTTTAGCTCGTGATTTAGGACATAAGGTAACCGGTTCCGATTCAAACGTTTACCCACCAATGTCTACCCAGTTAGAAAACGCAGGCATTACCCTCATGCAAGGCTACGACCGTAGTCATTTACAGCCTCATCCAGATTTGGTGATTGTCGGCAATGCCATGAAACGTGGTATTGATGCCGTGGAATATATGCTGAACGAAGGTTTGCCATATATTTCTGGCCCACAGTTCCTTGCCGATCATGTTCTACAAGGTAAACATGTGCTTGGTGTAGCAGGTACTCATGGTAAAACCACGACTACAACCATGCTGGCTTGGGTACTTGATCAGGCTGGTTTAAATCCAGGCTTTTTAATTGGTGGTGTTCCACTTGGTTTTAGTGAAAGCGCTCGTTTAGGCGGTGGAAAATACTTCTGCGTTGAGGCAGATGAATATGACTCTGCTTTCTTTGATAAACGTTCTAAATTTGTTCACTATCACCCAAAAACGGCGATTTTAAACAACCTTGAATTTGATCATGCCGATATTTTTGATGACCTAGCAGCAATTCAAAAGCAATTCCATCATCTTGTTCGTACCATTCCAAGTGAAGGCCGTATTATTGCGCCAATTACTGAAACTCATATTGATGAAGTGCTTGAAATGGGTTGCTGGACACCAGTGATTCGTACAAGTCTAGAAGCGAATGGAAAAGCTGCTTTGTCTGCTGAATTAATTTCAATTGATGGTAGCGATTTTAAAGTATTAGAAAATGGCAATGTCGTTGGCGAAGTTAAATGGACCATGACAGGCCAACATAACGTAGCTAATGCTTTGGCAACGATTGCAGCCGCTCAACATGTAGGTGTTACGCTTGAACAAGCTTGTGAAGCTTTGTCTAACTTTGGCGGCGTAAAACGTCGTATGGAGTTACTTGGTACAGTCAATGGTATTGAGGTTTATGATGACTTTGCTCACCACCCAACAGCAATTGACACCACTTTAGATGGCGCACGTAAACGCTTAGGTGAACGCCGTTTATGGGCCATTATCGAACCACGTTCAAACACAATGCGTATGGGCAGTCATAAAGATGGCTTAGCACACTCAGCACGCTTAGCAGACGAAGTCATCTGGTATCAGCCAGAAGGTTTAGATTGGGATTTACAACCCGTGATTGAAGCCGCTTCTAATCATGCTAAAGTCAGTCGTTCACTTGACGAAATTATTGAGCGTATTGTCAATGAAGCAGGTGAGGGCGATGCCGTTGTGATTATGTCTAATGGTGGCTTTGGCGGATTACATCAAAAACTCATGAGCGCATTAAAAGCGAAAGCTGCTTAACTTCCGCTTTAGATGATTCAATAAAAAAACGGGTTTCAAATTGAAACCCGTTTTTTTATATCAATTATTTTTAAACTTTTTCTGGCTCTATATTGGCCATAAATTTATTAGAAACCATTAAACGTAAACTATAGACAATTCCCATCGCAAAAATGCTATATCCCACGTTATTACAAATAAACGGAATACATAAAATAATGAGCGCTGTAATAGGGTAAAACCATTTGCTGATCCCCGTTAAACATTCAAATTCATATAGTCCCCAAATACAGGTGGTATAGAGCACCACACTCACCGCAACGACTATTCCCATATATAAATCGGAAATATGTGCATGATGGGTTGTGACATCCACAGCGGCAGCAAGCGCAGCACCCACCGCAGCAATACTGACAAAAATAAAATAATGGCCGTATCCCCAAACAAAGGGACGTACACCTTTAAAATGATGGTGTTGTTCGCTTCGGTCAAAATAAGCCCACCACATTGCAAACATCAGTATCAATCCACCGATCATTAAGAAAACGGCAGGAATATTCATTGACTGAGCGGCTAAGGAATCACGTATTGCATTAAAACTACCGACGATTGATTCACCCAGAACAATAATCGTGAGTAAGGCATAACGCTCTACAATATGATGTGGATGCCACGGCGTAGGTGAATATTTTTCTGCATAGTAGGGAACAAATAGCTCCATCGCAGCCACAAATAAAAATAAAGGGACTGAGAGTACATGTGTGAAATTGGCAACTAACCAACCAATCTGTACCAATACGATGCCTATTGCATAACGATAAGCCGTAATACGCCGAGCAGGATCATATTTTGCTGCACGCAACCACTGGGTAACGAGTGCCATTCGCATGATCACATAACCGATGATCATTATGTCAAAATCCTGACTACGAAACACATCAGGAATCCCTGCGGCCATTACCAATGAACCCACAATCTGTACAAAGGTAAGGCATCGATACAACGCATCGTCATTATCGTAAGCTGAAGCAAACCATGAAAAATTCATCCATGCCCACCACAGCGCAAAAAATACCATCAAGTAGCTTGGTAACGCATGCCAGAGGTGATTTTCAATAATGGCGTGGTGTAACTGCTGACCAGCTGTTGCAATCGCTACTACAAAAATTAAATCGAACAATAATTCGAGAGGAGTCGCTGCTCTATGCGGCTGTTGTGGATCTCTTGGAGATAAAGGCCTCAAACTTAATTTTTTCTGTTTTTCTTGAGTAGTCATAAAATAACGTTCTCGAATAAAGTGCCAACACGCTAACACTTTAATATTAACGTCCAGATCGCGCATTAAAAATTATCTAGGCTTGTTGTTTAATCTTTACTCACAAACAAGCTATATTTCATTTTTGTGACAATTCTTTATCAAGCCATTAGGCTTAATTCTTTATCATAGCCCACGTTTTTGTTGTTGTTTGGAATATGAATGTCTTTAGAAACACTCAACCTTAGCTTATTCCATGTGATTAATGGGGCTCAGGATGCGAGTCAATTTATCATTCGTCTTGCTATCTTTTTTGCTAATGATCTCCTCTATATTCTTTTATTCATCCTTACATTCTTATGGTTCTATGGCGATCAAGATTTAAAAAACAGGGTTGTTAAATCTGTCTTTTTGACCTGCGTGTCGCTTTTAGTGGGCTATGTTATTTCTCTGTTTTACCATCACGCAAGACCGTTTGTGATGGGTGTTGGTACTACTTTTATTGAGCATGCACCAACAGCATCTTTTCCAAGTAATCATATGCTGATTTTCAGCACTATTGCTCTGTCTTATTTGTTTGCTCAGCGCAAAATAATTGGAATCATTCTTCTATCCTTATCATTTGTGGTGGCATGGTCACGTATTTATTTAGGTGTGCATTTCCCGTTAGACATGTTAGGGGCTTTTATTGTCGCGCTACTGGTCAATACAGCAGGTTATTACTTCTGGAATGCTTACGGTACACGCTTCACTGCATTCTTTATTCACCTTTACCAGATTATATGCAAACCGCTTTTAGACCGTGGTTTGATTAAATAATCCGTAGATCTTTTTTATATTAAAACTACGGCATTAAGTTCAGTTGCGTAATATAAAAAAATCTGCCATTCTATGTGAAATTGGATATGTTTTATCCAAAACAGAATTTAGTTTGACAAGGGGAGTAGCCTCCTCCAAACATAACAGCAATGTTATGTGTCAGATATCGTCAATACACTTTTATTAAAAAGTCGGTATCTGAGCATCATGAAATTCATGATGTAGGCAAGACCTTGATCATGTTGATACAGATGTTTAATTCATCTGGCGACTGGTCGAGGTTTTTTTATGCCCAATTGCCGGATGTATGGAGGATTTATGGAATCGATCGGCAATTTATGGCTGTATATAGCATTCTTTGGCATTGTTATTGTCATGCTTTTAGTGGACTTCTTAGGCTTTAAACAAAAACAAGGCCAAGATGTCTCAATTAAGCAAGCTGCTTACTGGAGCGTGGCGTGGGTAAGCGTCGCGGTTTTATTTGGTGGTGGTTTATGGCTATATCTACAGCAAACGGCTGGTGCGACCTTAGCAAATCAAAAAACCATGGAATACTTCGCAGGTTACTTACTTGAAAAGTCTCTCGCAATTGACAACGTTTTCGTCTGGTTAATGATTTTTGCGGCATTTGCTATTCCAGCTGCACTACAACGTAAAATTTTGCTCTACGGCGTATTAGGCGCAATCGTACTGCGTACTCTGTTTATCTTTATTGGCGCATGGTTTGTTCAAGAGTTTTCATGGGTGCTTTATATCTTTGGTGCGTTCTTGGTATATACAGGTTTCAAATTCTTAAAGGGCCAAGAAGAAGAAACCAATATTGAAGATATCAAAGCTCTAAAATGGTTACGTAAGCACATGCGTATTACACCACAGCTTGAAGGTGACAAATTCTTTGTACGTCAAAATGGTTTACTGTGGGCAACGCCGTTATTTTTAGTATTGATTTTGGTTGAAGCTTCAGACGTGATTTTCGCAGTAGACTCTATTCCTGCTATTTTCGCGGTAACCAGTGATCCATTTATTGTTTTAACAGCGAACTTAATGGCAATTTTAGGCTTACGCGCAATGTTCTTCTTGCTTGCTGGCGCTGCTTCTAAACTGCATTACTTACCATATGGTTTAGGCATCATCTTATTGTTCATTGGCGCGAAAATGTTGTTGCTTGATGTATTCCACATGCCAATCTGGATTTCTTTAAGCTTTATCGTAATAGTGTTAGCAATTACCGCGTATCTCTCTTTACGACACAACAAAAAGCAATTGCAGTCTTAATTCATCCTATCAAGGGATCTACATAAAAAAGCACTTTAAAAGTGCTTTTTTATTGGGTCTTGCTTGCGATCAATCAGTGCATTTTAAGTACTTAACAAATAATAAGCTTTCATGTTTAAAGCTAAATTAGAACAAAAATTCAAAAATATAATTAAATAAGTTTATGTATTTTAATAATTTTACTCTTAACTTCTTTATTAAAAATCAATATTGGCAAGCTCTTTGCATTTCCTAAAAAGAAAAAAGCCTAGATTTTAAGGGCTCGCGAGAGCCCTGATTTTTTTAAGGAGTGATGCCATGAATGCGATTCCAACTTTAACGCCCCTTGCAATGCCGTGTAACAGCAGTTTTGAAGCAAAAGATTGGGAAATTTTATCTACTCACTGGTATCCCGTCGCACGTATTCAAGATGTCTCTACTGCACCACAAAGAGTGACGTTATTAGATGTGAATATGGCCCTATATAAGACAGAAAGTGGCGAAATTCATCTGGTCCGAGACATTTGCCCACATCGTGGTGTGCCTTTAACCAAAGGGTGGGTGGACGACGAAGAAATTGTGTGTCCCTATCATGGTCTACGCTATAACACCGAAGGGAAGTGCACCCAAATACCAGCTCAACCTGAGTTGACCAAAATTTCTGATCGTTTTTCTCTAACCAAATTTCCAGTCGTGCAACGATATGGCCTGATTTGGACCAGTATTCACAGTCGTGACCTTACTCAAGCCAATATTCCTGTATTAGATACTTGGGAGCATGCTGAGCATCAATCAATTTTGCCGCCTTTTGTAGATATTGGAGGGTCTAGCGGACGTCAACTCGAAGGGTTTATCGATGTCGCGCATTTCGCATGGGTACATCACAATGCCTTTGCGAATCGAGAGAACCCTGTTGTACCCAAATATCATACTGAACGCACCAGCTACGGCCTAAAAACAGTCTATATCAGCAATGTCAGTAACTATCCACATGAGCTAAAACATCTCGAACCAGAAGGCTTTTTATGGAAACGCACCTTTGATGTCTATCCACCTTTTTCAGCTGTGCTTACGGTCGATTTCCCCGAAGGTGGCATTTTAAAAATATTGAATGCATGCTGTCCTATCTCAAGTAATAAAACCCGTTTATTTGTTCCACTTACCCGTAACTTTGATCAAACAGGCGATTTAGAAAAGGTATATGCATTTAATGCCCAAATTTTTGCAGAAGACCAAGACATGGTCGAATCACAAAAGCCTGAAGACCTGCCACTTGATTTAATGATGGAAGCACATTTTGAAGCAGACCGTTCATCAACGACTTATCGACGGATTTTGGCTGAATGGGGACTAAGTAAACGTTATACCGTTTAAATATTGGTTAACTGGGGTACAATCAATCGAAAAAAGTGAAAATATAAAGGCTTTCCATGTCATTGATCGCAAATACCACCGTTGTGCGTGGTCGTTTTTTAGATATCCAGCAAACCGTCTCTGAGCCAACTGATATTCCAAATCAAGTGCGTTATTTAGAAGATGGTGTATTGATTAGTGAACATGGAAAAATCAAATGGTTTGGTGCATGGGAAGAAGCCCAAGCCCATCTTCCTGCTGGGGTTGAGATTCAACATTACCCAGAACAATTGATTGTACCTGGCTTTATTGATACCCATATTCACTTCCCGCAAACCGAAATGGTGGGAGCTTACGGCGAGCAACTTTTAAGCTGGCTTAATACCTATACTTTTCCAACTGAAATCCAGTTTCAAGACAAAGCATATGCAAATGAAATTGCTCAGTTCTTTATTCAGGAACTATTAAAACACGGTACAACCATGGCCCTCGTTTTCTGTACGGTCCATCCTGAGTCTGTTGATGCCTTATTTGAAGCCGCAGAACGCGTTCAGATGCGTTTAATTGCCGGTAAGGTACTCATGGACCGCAATGCCCCTGAAGCGCTTTGTGACACACCAGAAACGGCTTACAGCGACACTAAATCACTCATTGAAAAATGGCATGGTAAGGGCCGTGCTCTCTATGCGATTACCCCACGTTTTGCACCAACGTCTACACCTGAACAGTTAGAAAGAGCAGGACAGTTAAAACAAGAATTTCCGGATGTTTATGTACATACGCATTTAAGCGAGAACAAAGATGAAATTGCTTGGGTGAAATCTTTATTTCCAGAACAAGCAGGTTACTTAGATGTTTATCAACATTACGGTCTAACTGGTAAACGTTCTGTGTTTGCGCATTGTGTTCACTTAGAAGATGAAGAATGGCAATGTATGCATGATACGCAGTCGGCTATCGCATTTTGCCCAACTTCAAACCTGTTCTTAGGTAGTGGTTTATTTCCATTGAAAAAAACTTGGGAAAAACAAGTAAAAGTAGGCTTAGGTACAGATATCGGTGCTGGTACATCGTTTAGTTTGCTGCAAACTGTTAATGAGGCTTATAAGGTCCAACAGTTACAGGGTGATAAACTTTCAGCTTATGAAGCGCTCTATCACGCCACACTAGGCGGAGCAAAAGCGCTTGATTTGCAGGACAAGTTAGGCAATTTCAACATCGGTAAAGAAGCAGACTTTGTGGTACTCAACCTTAAGCCAACTGCACTACAGCAACTGCGTCAGTCTAAATCCAAATCTGTTGAAGATTCGTTGTTTGCATTATTCACTTTAGGTGATGACCGTAATATTGAAGCGACTTATATTTATGGAAACCGTGCTTATCAAAAAGAAACAGCCTAATAAAAATCGGGCCGTTAAGTTTTTGTTATTATTTGGAATATGTGCTCTTGTATTAAAGCGGGATCGACATATTGCTCAAAATGATAAAACTTCAGAGTCATCAAAGGGTGCATGAAACATCATTTTGCTTTAAAATTTTACCATTAACTCAGATTTTAGAGGTGTTGCAGGTCAACACCTTTTTTATTTTTTCTTTTATATCTTGTAGGAATCTGACATGACTGTTGCAATGAGCATCATGATTTCAACCGAAGAAATTCAAGCAAAAGTCAAAGAGCTCGGCGAGCAAATTAACGCTCACTATGCAAATAGTGACAAAGAGTTAGTCCTGATCGGGCTACTGCGTGGTTCTGTTATTTTCATGGCAGACTTGTGCCGAACGATTACGAAACCGCATGAACTCGACTTTATGACAGTGTCTAGCTACGGCGGCGGTACGACTTCAAGTCGAGATGTTAAAATCTTAAAAGATCTTGATGGTGAAATTCGCGGTAAAGATGTATTGGTTGTTGAAGATATTATCGACTCAGGTAATACCTTAAGCAAAGTTATGGAAATGCTGCAAACTCGTGAACCAAATTCGATTCAATTGTGCACGTTAGTGAGTAAACCATCTCGCCGTGAAATTGATCTTGAAGTTAAATTTTTAGGTTTTGAAGTAGAAGACAGATTCATTGTGGGTTATGGATTAGACTACGACCAAAAATATCGCCACTTACCATTTATTGGCGAAATTGGTTTATAAATTTCAAAAAAATAGCACCTCACGGTGCTATTTTTTTATATAAAACTTTAGCTTCGAACAAAAAAGACACAAAAAGTCGCAATCTGCTACAGACAAAATAGATGACTCTGCCGCACGATAGAATATGAAGCAAAATCATTAACTTCATCAAAAAAACAACTGGAGAACAAATATGTGGTCACTCATTGTCGCTATTGTAGTTGGTTTCTTTGCTGGCTTAATCGCTCGTGCCTTACATCCTGGAGATGATAAAGCAGGTTTTATCGTAACCACTCTAATTGGTATTGCAGGTTCACTTCTAGCCACTTATGGTGGTCGGTTACTTGGCCTTTATGGAGAAAATTCAGCTGCGGGCTTTATCGCATCTGTAATTGGCGCCATCGTTATTCTTTTTATCTACAACTTGATTGCACGAAAAAGTTAATGACTTTTAGGCAATAAAAAAGCACCTGATGGTGCTTTTTTTATAATACATTTTATAGACCTAATTCTTTCCACACTGCCTGAATTTCTTCGGCAGATCGAGCGCCTACCAATTTAAATCCATTTGCAAAAATCAGGGTAGGGGTACCATTAAAACCTAATTTCTTTCCAAGTTCTAAATTACGATCAATTGGATTAGCACAGCTTGCAACTGTTGGTTTAACACCTTGTTGAATCAGTTTTTTCCATGAATAGGATTGATTTGGCGCACACCAAACCTGTCTAGAAACAACAATAGACTGAGGCTTTAGAGGATAGATGAACGTGTAAATGGTCACATCTTTCAGCTTATCGAGTTCAGGCTCGAGCTGCTTACAATAAGGACAGTTTGGATCAGAAAATACGGCAAAAACATGCTGTCCATTACCTTTGACTGTTTTAATCGCATCTTTTAAAGGCAATTGTGTCCAATCAATTGAGTTCTGTCCTAATACCAAATCTTTAGTTAAGTTTTTCTGGTCTTTTAAACGAATCATAGAGCCTACAAACATATGTTGCCCATCTTCACCAACATAGATAATTTGTTGATCGAGATTAGCGCTATATAGCCCAGGCATTTCGGTTTTCTGAATATTGCTAATTTTCAAATTAGGATATTGTTTTTTAATATTTTCCCTAACAGAATCCACATTGGCGAAACTCATACTTGTAGTTAGGCTAAATAACGCCAATATTCCTAATTTTTTAAGCATAAAACCGATTCATAGGTAGGAGAGGAGATCATTTTAATCAGTTCAGCTTTTGAAAACAGAACTGATTACCGAGTTATAACCAAAATGCCACTCATTTATGCCAATGTTTCACGTGGAACATAAGTAGGTCTTAGAGTATTAATTTCTACCGATATATGCACAATTTCATCATGAATGGATAAAGCCTGACGAATCTGATCTGCGGTTAAAGAAATATCATCAGTTTCGAGCGCTAAAATACAAGAAAACTTACCTTTTGCGACTTTCCAGACATGAATATCCGTAATTTCAATGTGTTTAAGAAATTCAACAATCACTTCACGAATTTCTTCAACCACAGGATGGTCCATTTCTGCATCTAAAAGGGTTTTTCCTGTCTCTTTCAATAACCCAAGAGACCATTTTGCAACCAAAATAGCACCTAGAATCCCCAAAAGCGCATCTAAAAAATCCCAACCGAAATATTTACCCGCACAAAGCGCAATAATTGCAAAAACGGAGGTCACAGCATCTGCAACTACATGTAAAAAAGCGGCTTTTTGGTTTAAATCATGGTGGTGATGTCCATGATCATGCTCGTGATGGTGATGGTGATGGTGATGGTGATGGTGCCCATCATCGTGAAGTAACCATGCGCAAATCAAGTTAATGACCAAACCTAAAATTGCAATAGGAATTGCTTCATTATAAAAAATCTCAACTGGATTAAATAAACGTTGTATCGACTGAAAAGCCATAAAAATGGCAACAACCATCAGCAAAATTGCACTGCTATAACCCGCTAAAATCTCGATTTTCCAAGTTCCAAAACTAAATCGATGATCTTTGGAATAATGACGAGCTGCACGATAGGCAAAATAGGCTAAACCGAGTGCCAACATATGTGAACTCATATGCCAACCATCAGCCAGAAGTGCCATTGAATTGAAAAACCATCCACCCAATATTTCTAATACCATCATGGATGCCGTTAAAATCGTTGCAATCAAAATACGTTTTTGTGCAAGTGGATTTCCTTCATCAAACTGATGTTGATGATGACGTGATACACTATAATCCTGCATAAAATTTAAACCCAATATACTCCCTACCAGTATATTGAATTATACAAGAGAACACAGATGAGTCACATTGGTCAGGATAAAAAAATAGTTAATCGTGTAAAACGATTAAAAGGGCAAATTAATAGTATTGAGCATGCCGTTGAACAGCCTGATATTTCATGCATAGAAATACTGCAACAAGTTGCTGCAATTAAAGGTGCGATAAACGGTTTGATGAGTGAATTGATGGAACAACACTTACATCACCATGTGCTCAAAGAAGCCCAAGTTGATCAGAATGAGTTAGATGAGTTTTTAAAAGTTCTAAAAAGATACGGCTAAACGAGGTGACTGAATGACACAGCCATGTGCATCATTCAGAATTCTGTAGTTATTTTCCAATACAAAACGAACCAAAGATTTTGCCTAATAGGTCATCGGCGCTAAAGTCACCAGTAATTTCACCTAAAGCATTTTGAGCAAGACGCAGTGATTCAGCGACCAGTTCACCCGCGTTAAATACAACAAGTTGCTCATGTGCTTCTGAAAGATAGAGCTGTGTGCGCTTCATTGCGTCTAAATGACGAGTTCTCGCAATAAATGCATCTTCCTCAGGATGAAAGCCTGCATGGGCTGTAATCGCCTCTACAAGGCCTTGTACGCCCATCTCTTGTTTTGCCGAAACGGTAATGTGACGGAACCCTTGAAAATCGTTTATTTCAGCTAATTGGCCAGTTAAATCGCATTTATTACCAATTAACATTAAACGGCGCGGTTCAATGTGTTCAGCAAAATATTCTTGAGCAAGTTTTAACGGGTCATCGCCTTGATTTAAATCATAAACCAGCAATAACAAATCAGCTTGTTCAATTTCTTTGATTGCTCTACGAATCCCTTCTTTTTCAACAATATCACCTGTTTCACGAAGACCTGCGGTGTCTGTTAAGGTAATTGGCAGACCATTTAAGCTAATTTTTTCATGTAAAACATCGCGAGTTGTACCAGCAATATCGGTCACAATTGCGCGTTCAACGCCAGCTAGCGCATTTAACAAGCTCGACTTACCCGCATTTGGTTTACCTGCAATAACAACTTGTAAACCTTCACGTAGTAATTGGCCCTGTCGCGCAGATGTTTGAACGGCATGTACGGACTGCTGAACATCTTCGAGTAAAGCTAAAATTTTGCCATCTGCCAAGAAATCGATTTCTTCTTCAGGAAAATCAATTGCAGCTTCAACATGCAAGCGTAAATGGATCAGTTTTTCTAAAACGGTATTAATTTTTGTTGAAAAAGCGCCTTGTAAAGAGCGAACAGCAGAACGTGCAGCAGCTTGCGATGTCGCATCAATCAAATCGGCAATCGCTTCAGCTTGCACCAAATCCATCTTGCCATTTTCAAAAGCGCGCATGGAAAACTCACCCGCTTTTGCGGCAATTGCACCAAGCTCAAATAGACGACCAAGCAATGCGTTTTGAATGACTGGACCGCCGTGACCTTGTAGTTCTACAACATCTTCACCTGTAAATGAGTGAGGATTGGGAAAGCATAGGACAATCCCTTCATCCATAATGCTTCCATCAGCATCATAAAACTTACGGAACCCAGCCATACGTGCTTCAGGCAAGTTTTTCTGTGTCAGGTTTTGAGCAATTTCATAAGCTTTAGGCCCCGATAGGCGAATCACGCCCACACCACCACGCCCTGGCGGCGTTGCAATTGCGGCAATCGTGGTTTGACTTTGCATATTATTCACCTAAAAACCTAAAATCCAGCCAAAGAAAAATCCGCCTAAGATTACCATCTTAAGCGGATTTATTCAGCAAAAGTTAAACGATTAAGATGCTGATTCAGTCTTATTTATACGACTTTTCGCAACACTCTTGTTAATAAACGATTGCTGTAAAATTGTAATACTGTTGTTCACAATCCAGTAAAGCACGAGACCTGCAGGGAAGAACAACATAAATACCGTGAACATAATCGGCATAATACGGAACACTTTTGCCTGCATCGGGTCAGCTGGTTGTGGGTTCAACATTTGCTGTGCAAACATGGTAGCACCCATGATCAACGGCAAGATGAACCAAGGATCCATTGCTGACAAGTCTTGAATCCAGCCTAACCATGGTGCGTGACGTAATTCCACACTTTCCATGAGTACCCAGTACAATGCAAGGAAAATTGGCATTTGTAGCAACAACGGTAAACAGCCTGAAAGAGGATTCACTTGTTCACGTTTGTATAAAGCCATCATTTCTTGCGAGAAGCGCATACGGTCTTCACCGAACTCTTCTTTCATGCGTTGCATTTCTGGTGCAATCACACGCATTTTCGCCATAGAACGATAACTTTTTGAAGATAAAGGCCACAAAATCATCTTCACCATAACGGTAAGTAAGATGATTGACCATCCCCAGTTGCCCACAATGCTATGGAAGAATTGAAGACCTAAGAACAGTAACTTCGCAATCGGCCATAACCAACCATAATCAACAGTCTGATTCAAACCAACAGCTAAATCTTTTAATTCAGATTGTACTTTCGGACCTGAATAAAGTTTTGCGTCCACTTCCATTGAAGTGCCTGCTGGAACATTAATCACTGGTGAGGTAAAACCAATGATATTCATATGATCAGCAGATTGACGAGATTCAAGTTTAGCTACATAAGGCTGACCATTTGCTTGAGTCAGTTTAAGATTCCCAGGAATCCAAGCACTTACAAAATAATGCTGAACAATCGCAACCCATCCACCCTTCGCTTCAGTGCTTACTTTTTCTTCTGAGAAATTAGCAAACTTAAGCTTATTGTAGTGTGAATCAGGTGTCCCCCAAGCTCCACCTAAGAAAGTTCCTAGAGTGAAAATACCTTGAGAAGATTTACCAGGATCTTCAGAGTTATCACGCTTTAATTGTCCAAACATCTGACCTTGCCAGCTTTGTTGGCTACGGTTAATAACTTGATGTCTTACAACAATTGGATATTGCCCTTGGGTAAAGGTAAAAGTTTTAATAATTTCAACGCCTTCAGGTGTCTTAAATACCATCGGAACGTTTAAAACTTTTTCAGATTGACCCTTTTGATCCTGTACACCCTTCGCATCAGCCAAAGTATATGATGTTTTTTCAACAGCATATAATGGACGACCACCACGACTGCTATCTGGTCCATTCAAACCAATTAAGCCAGATTGAGCAACATATGTACGCTTGGCATCATTTTCAAGCATAACAAAAGGCTGATCGCTGTCTTTGCTTCTGTCGTGTGAGAGTAATTCAATACGAACAATATCACCACCTTTTGGATTGATCCAAATATGGTAAAGGTCAGTTTGTACTGAAATAAGCTGTTGATTCACAGGTGCAGTTGCATCTGTGGTTTGTGACTGCGCAATATTTGCTTGTGGCACATCGGAAGCCACTGTTGCATTTTTAGCATTTGGCAAATCAGCAGATACTTCATGTGAACTGACAGCCGCCGCTTGTTTTTGCGGTGCAGTTGCAGCATTTCCATAATCTTTTTGCCAAGCCAAAATGAGCAAATATGCGGTGACAAACATGGCCCCGAGAATTGCAAACCTGGCCCATTGTTGCATATCTATTACCCCAAATGGTTAGAGAGATTTTGCTTCAGTAAACGATCACGAAAGGGTACAGCAACATGAAGCGTTTGAGAATCTATTTGATGAAACGAAATAAAACGAATTGCTTTTGGCGGTACTGGATCATATCCAGATCCTCCCCACGGATGACAACGACAAATCCGTTTAGAAGATAACCAAACGCCTTTTATCGCACCATGAGTTTGCAATGCTTCTATCGCATATTGGGAACAGGTCGGAATATAACGACAACGGGGTCCAAGAAGCGGACTAATCGCAATTTGATACAGTCGAATCAACCAACGTAGATAACGAACCATTGGCTATCTCTTAATTCTGCGAGTTTGTGCCAACTTTAGAATGTTTTTTTGCTAAGCGCTGTAATTTTTGCCAAGCAAAATCTAATTGTTGATATAGCTCAGCATTCGTAATCGCTTCTATACCGACTTTCGGCATTACCACAATATCTATGTCTGATCCAAAATTCGGTTGGTGTAGACGAAAGCTCTCACGAGCAAGACGTTTTATTCGATTTCTTTCATGCGCACGGCGCACTTTTTTCTTAGCAACGACAATACCCAAACGGCTATTAGGCTGTTCGGTTAATTTTGCAAGAAATAAAAAATGGGGTTGATGCACTTTAAAAAGCGCACCATCGAATACACTTTTATAATCTGCAGCACAGCGTATTCGCACATCTGTGCTAAAATTGTAAAGTGTCATCACACCCAAGTCTGGTCAGCGTAACAGTATTAAACAGTTAAGCTATGACGACCTTTTGCACGGCGACGAGCTAATACTTGACGACCAGCTTTAGTTGCCATACGAGCACGGAAACCATGAACGCGTTTACGCTTTAATTCAGATGGCTGGAAAGTACGTTTCATATCGAAACTCCCAAAAATGATCTTTTATAAGGTCCGCGATTTTATTGTGCAATGTTTACTCTGTCAATGAAAAACCAAGAAAGTTTTGTATTTAACCCAAATTTTAATCTCTCTACTTCTTTTTTATGATTGTCATAATTCATTGCAATATATAGTTTTTAAAGTTATGCACAAACTAATTGTCTATTTTAATTAGAACTTTTATTATATACACACCTTATATACATACTTATCAACAAAACAAGATATCATCTTG
>NZ_JRVL01000084.1:0-3522 GCF_054823985.1 Acinetobacter sp. GN11
TGCTTCTGCTTGCGCTGTAAAGTTTTGACCGTTTGCATCAAGTAAAATATTTTTAATTGGATCCGGTGCAATATTATCAAGTGGAGCTTTAATTGAAACAGCTTCACTCACATTTCCGGCTTGGTCTTTAACAGTGACCGTGAATGCCTCTCCATGTAAATTATTGCTACCTAAGAAAACAGTAAATGTACCGTCTGAGTTGACGGTATTATTCCATATATTCAATGGCTGACCATTATGATCAAAAACCTGAATCGTAGTATTCAGTTCTGCTACACCCGTAAGATATGAACCATCTTCTGAGAAAACTAAATTACTGGCTGGTGTAGGAGGAACTGTATCAGCGGTAATTATAGTATCGGTGCTTATTTGTCCACGAGCATCCTTAATTGATAAGAATAACTGCTCACCATCAACAAGAGGGCGATCAAGTTGGAGTTTAAAATAACTTGATCCATTCCAGCCATTATCTTCACCAACTTTAATTTCAGCTACGACTTCACCTTTGGCATCTTTAACAATGAGAGTACTATTATTTTCAGCTTGCCCACTTATCACTCCGTCTGAAGTAAAGCTATCTACATAGGGAGCAAAAGCATAGTTAGGCGCCTGTATCTGAGCAGCTAAACTTATATTTCCATTTACATCTGTAGCCGTAACATAAATTGTCTCAGCATTGGTTAAAAACAGACCTAGTTCTATCGAGAAATTTCCACTCTCATCGGTCCAGTTATTCCAAAACCATTTATTAAGAATGTTTCCTTGCCCATCTTTAACCAAAATTTCAGAGAAAGGTTCTGCATGACCATAAACTAAATCGCCAGCATCATTGAAATTTAAATCTGTTGGAACAGGTGGAGGAGTCAGATCTACAACAATATTCTGCTCAGGGCTCATCAGACCTTTACTATCAATAATTTGAACGGAAATTTGTTCTCCATCAATTAAAGGTCGGTTTACACTCAAGCTAAAATGACTAAATTCATTCCAACTATTGTCATCACCTAATGTAACCTTTCCTAATTCATTACCGTCAGCATCACGCACAATTACCGTACTATTATCTTCAGCAAATCCAGAAATTAAGCCTTCTTGTGTAATACGTTCAACATGTGGAATATAAGCAAAGTTTGGAACTTCGATCAGGGCTTCACTTGTATTTTGATTTTTATCTACTACTTGTACGGTAACCAATTCGCCTTCTTTTAAAAACTGGAACACAGGTAAACTTGCAAAACCTTGCTCATCTGTAACACCGTTAGCGATTAGATTTCCTGTTCCAGAAAACACAAGAATAAGGCTGTTAGGCTCATTGACATGTACTGATAAAGCTTCACCACTGATATCAAATTGTGGAGTTTCTAAAAATACAGCGGGAGTATAATCTGCGGTAATATATTGCGGATGGCCTGAAACATTATCTTTATCGGTAGAGATAATAATTTGAGTCCCTTCCTCTAAAGGCTGATCAAGGGACAAAGTAAATGGTCTGACTTCACCTAATTCCATTACACTAAAAGGCGTAATACCTGAGCCCTCAAATGTAATAGAGTTAAACTCTTGTATAATATTTCCATTCTGATCTTTTACAATAAAATGACTACCTTCAGTCGCATAACCAGTGATCATACCTTCTGGACTAATTCGTAAAATACTAAGAGCTGGAACTTCAGTAACTAGTCCAATTGATGAATTTACGCTGCTGTATCCATTATAAGTAGCAACTGCATAAACCTCATCATTTGAGCTAATTGAAAGGTTTTTTAAGGTAAATTTACCCTCTTCATTGGCTATTGTACTTCCAAGCCAATCACCATTTTTATTGTAGATATCGACCTTACTTCCTTTATATGCACTACCTGAAATGATAGCTCCATCTATATTATTAACAGTTATTGAATCTAGGGTTGGTGAATTCGGAGTATGATCTACATTATAAGTTTGGGCCTGTTTAATAATCGCTGTATTACCAGCTTGATCAGTAAGACTGATATCAATTGATATATTGGTTTGCAACTCTTCTGACCACAGAAACTCTGCTGGAATTTCAGCAACCCATTCTTGGGTTAGCTCATCAAAATGAAAGTTATAAGTAACATCGTTTAATGTCGTATTTACTGAAGTCAGTGAGCTATTTAAATCTGTTGGTAGATTATCGACTTCAAGTCTTATAGGAATAACTTGATCTTTTTCAACTAGGCTTATTGTATTGTCTTCGGTAATCGGCTTTACAGTTACTGTAGTTGATTCAACATTTAAGGAATTATCTACAACGACTTTTTTTACATCAGTTTCTGAAGTATTGCCTGCAACGTCTGTCACCACAGCTTTATATTGGTAAACACCATCAGCTAAATCTTTTTGATCAGCTGTTGTTTCCTGCCAAGTCTTTCCGTCATCTTTAGAAATTTCATAATGATCTAGTAAAGCTGCTTGTTCGCCGATAACAACCGGTTGGGCTAACTTCAAAGTAAAACTATTATCTTGTGTGATTTGGTCTGCTGCTGAAACACCTGTATCGGACAAATCAGATAAAGTTAGTTCACCTGCTTGCGGTGCTGTGGTATCCACAACCACTTTTTGTATAGCAGTTTCTGAGATATTACCTGCAACGTCTGTTACTACAGCTTTGTAAAGATAACTTCCATCAGCTAAATCTTTTTGAGCTACTGTTGTTACCTGCCAAGTCTTTCCGTCATCAGTAGAAACCAAATACGTTACTCGGGTGCCACTTTCTTGCCCTTCAATCTTTAAATTGAAGTTTTTATCTTGCGTAATCTGGTCGGTTACATAAACACCTGTATCGGACAAATCAGATAAAGTCAGTTCACCTGCTTTCGGCGCTGTAGTATCCACAATGACTTTTTGTATAGCAGTTTCCGAAGCATTTCCTGCCCGATCGGTTACTACAGCTTTGTAAAGATAACTTCCGTCAGCTAAATCTTTTTGAGTTACTGTTGTTTCTTGCCAAGTCTTTCCTTCATTAGTAGAAACCAAATACGTTACTCGGCTGCCACTTTCCTGCCCTTCAATCTTTAAATTGAAGTTTTGATCTTGAGTGATCTGGTCTGTTGTTGAGGCACCTGAGTCCAAAAGATTTTTGAGAATCAAATTACCTGGCTCAGGAGGGGTCGTGTCTTTAGGATCTTTCCGTGACAATAAAGCAATTGTTCCTGCACCAGCCAAAACACTGGCCACCCCAGTGCAGAGAGGTACAGAAGATGATGAGTCTATAAACTTTGCTGCATCTTTTACTTCTAAATAATTAACAGTAGTCTGTCCGGTAGCATCTTCACCTAAACTGGCAGTCCAATAACTCTGCCCTTCATTTAAAAGAATTTGCGGATTTTCGCTAATAAAATAGTTTTCTAAAATAATTTCAGTTCCATCTTTTAGATGAATAATTGCATTATTTCCCTCTCTTGTTATTGAGGCAATTTTTTCTGGACTTATATCGATTTTTGCGATTTCTTTAGGATCTACTACAATAGTTTTTGTCTGGCCTACATCAATATCAACTGT
>NZ_JRVL01000085.1:0-4691 GCF_054823985.1 Acinetobacter sp. GN11
TATATTATTACAAAAAATAATGTAGAATCCTTGTGGCTAAATATATGGAAGTATTATAAAAGTGAATAATTTAATTATCGGAACCCTATTTGCGCTCTGTGCAGCTGCACTCAATGCCTCTATTGGTGTGATTAGTAAATTACTCATGCATAGTGGTTTAAACCCACAAGATATTGCCTTTTTAAAAACCATTATTGCCTTTTTCTTTTTAAGTGTTTTCTTATTTAAAGTCCCTGTCCGCCAAAAGATTGCATACATTAGTAACACCCCGAGCAAGCTCAGTGTTTTTGCTCAAATTGCGATATGTGCTTTTTTAGGGATTTTCTCTCTATTCTTTTTCGAGACCATTGCCTACAACCATGGCGCTGCGGCCAATGTGGTCGTGGTACTCATGGCTTCAGCAGCTATTTCAGCTTTATTTTTTGGTAGATTAGTTTTAAAAGAAAGTATTTATATTCATTCTATTGCTGGAACATTACTAGCTGTAGCAGGTATTAGTTTAATTTCATGGAAAGGTGAAAATAGTTTACTAATGCTTATCAATGCCTCTATTGCAGGTATTGGATATGGCTTATTTTCAGTATTAATTAAAAAATTCAGATTAAATGGTGGCTTATTCCTAACTAAGTATTTATTACTTTTTGGTAGTGTTTATCTGGCTGTTCCCTTTTTAATTAACTTCCATAGCATTAGTTTTAATTCCAATATTATTTTAGGTTTAATTGGCTTGGCAGTTCTGCCTACTATTCTTGGATTTTATTGCACAACCAAAGCGTTAACATATCTACCAGCCGCAAAAGTACAAGTGACCGAACTTTCTGAACCCATTTTCGCAGCACTCATGGCTTGGGTCTTCATTCATGAGCAACCGACTTTATCTTTTTTATATGGCGCGATTTTCATTATTTCAGGCATCTTCTTAATGAATAGAGCGCCTAAATCATAATTTAGCTAATTTCATTTATATTGCTCTGCGTGGTGGCAAGCCACTTGCACCACACTGGCAAAATTAATCGCCATTTGTGAAGGGGCATGTTTTTTATATGCAAGCGCTAAACCCACCGTAGGTACTGGTGCTTGCAACGACCGATAAGCCACACCCTGTATTTGCAATTGTTTGGTCGACTCAGGAACCAAAGACACCCCTAAATTTGCAGACACTAACGATAAAATTGACACAATTTGCGGAGCATTTTGTCCAATTCTAGGTTCAAAGCCACAGCTTTGGCATGCTTGTCTGATCGCATCATAAAGCCCTGCACTAATTGACGGTGGAGAGACAATAAAATCAAGCTCTCGTAAGGACGCTAAATCAATTTCTTTTGATGACTCGTCTAGTTTAAAAGACTCTGAAGGCAAGGCTGCAATTAAAGGTTCAGCCAATAACTCTTGAACGATTAAGCTCTCTGGAATATGACGTGGAGGCCGAATAATCGCAACATCTAAACGGTCTTCAAGCAATAGGTCGATGAGCAGCAAGGTGTTCGCTTCTTCAAGCTTTAAATTCACTTTAGGATATTGCTGCTGAAAATAGCGAACGCATTTAGGAATGAGAGGATTCAACATTGAAGTGCCCGTAAAACCCAATCGCAATTGGCCAACTTCACCATTTGCCACTTGTTTGACAATGTTCGCTGCATCTTCTACACGTTGTTGTACTGGCTGAATGGCATTTAAAAAGGCAAGCCCAGCTTCGGTCAGCTCCACCCCATGCGGAGAACGAATAAATAAATCTGCACCTAACTCTTCTTCTAAGTCCCGTATTTGCATGCTTAAAGGTGGCTGGCTCATGTTTAAGCGATGCGCCGTTCTGGTAAAGTTTTTTTCTTCTGCTACTGCTAAAAAGTAGCGTATATGTCTGAGTTCCATCGCTATATATAAAACATATCATGACCTATTGTTAAATATATTAGAAAAATACCATCTAAATTGCTAATTTTAATTTATCGAATTTTCTCGATGAAGCACACCGAAAGGCGCTGCACCTCTTTTCTGTCATGGTTATGATATGAGCTCTTCATCTACACCCAATACCTTAAGCACTGAAGCAACTTCTGTTCTTTCCCGCGAGTGGATTCACAAAGGTACTAAAGCCTATAAGCACGCTGGTTTCGCTTTATTCCTCGTAGGCTTTGCTAGTTTCTCTCTGATTTATTGCGTACAGCCGCTTCTGCCAGCGTTTAGCCAAAGCTTCCAGATTAGCCCTGCAAGCAGCTCTTTAGCCTTGTCTTTAACGACCGCCTTTTTAGCGATTTCAATTGTCCTATCGAGCGCTTTTTCACAAGCGATTGGTCGTCGTGGTGTGATCTTTAGCTCAATGCTGTGTGCAGCTATTCTTAATATTGTGGCGATGTTTACACCTAACTGGCACAGTTTACTGATAGCTCGAGCACTAGAAGGTCTGTTACTCGGTGGAGTACCCGCCGTAACCATGGCTTGGATTGCTGAAGAAATCGCACCTGAACACCTTGGTAAAACCATGGGTTTATATATTGCAGGTACGGCCTTTGGTGGAATGATGGGCCGCGTTGGCATGGGCATTTTGATTGAATATTTTTCTTGGCGCACTGCTTTAGGCTTACTTGGGGCAATCTGTTTTATTTGCTCAATTGCCTTTTTGAATTTACTTCCTGCTTCGCGTAATTTCGTACAGAAAAAAGGTTTGAATTTAAATTTTCACCTGCAAATGTGGCGTACTCATTTAAGTAATTTCAAATTGCTACGTCTGTTTGCAATTGGATTCTTGCTGACCAGTGTATTTGTTACCTTGTTTAACTACGCTACTTTCCGTTTAAGCGGAGCACCTTATTCGCTTAGCCAGACTCAAATTAGCCTTATTTTCTTGTCGTATAGCTTCGGTATGGTGTCTTCATCATTAGCAGGTACATTAGCCGAGCGCTTCGGTAAAAAAACCATGATGATGAGTGGTTTTGCCTTAATGATTGTGGGTAGCCTCATGACACTACTCAGCTCACTTTTCGGCATTATTATTGGCATTGCATTTATTACCACGGGTTTCTTTATTACCCACTCACTCACCAGTAGTTCCGTTGGTGCTGAAAGCAAACAAGCTAAAGCACACGCCAGTTCACTGTACTTACTGTTTTACTATATGGGTTCGAGTATTGTTGGCTCAGCAGGCGGCTGGTTCTGGTTACACGGCGGCTGGAGTGCGATTGTAGGCTTAACCGTTGTACTGTCATTACTTGGAATATTTTTAGTCGTTTATACATCACACGCAAAAGCTCATTAATTTTTAAATTAAAGGAAAATCACATGTCGAGTTTATTTGTTTATGGCACTTTAGGCCCTGGTCGTCCTAATGCCCATATACTTGAAAATATTGGCGGACAATGGGCAGAAGGTTGGGTCAACGGAACCTTACACAATCAAGGTTGGGGAGCTGATCTAGGCTATCCAGGAATTGTGCTTGATGAAAGTACCAATCAAGTTCAAGGTTTTGTTTTTAGCTCTGAACATTTAAATGCAAACTGGAAATTACTTGATGACTTTGAAGGCGAAGAATACGAAAGAGTACCTGTTCAAGTCACTTTAAATAGCGGCGAACGTGTTGATTCTTTTATTTATGTGTTGAAGTCTTAAGTTATTTCTAAAGCCCAAGCACATAAACATTTAAAAATTGATAGAAAAAATTTAAGTGGTCATTTTTTGGCTTGTATTTTTTTTAAGAAACTGTAGAATTCATTCCACGTCGCCGACATAGCTCAGTTGGTAGAGCAACTGACTTGTAATCAGTAGGTCCACAGTTCGAATCCGTGTGTCGGCACCATCATTAAACCTCATGAATATTTGATTTATGGGGTTTTTTGTTGCCTGTAGGTTTTGAAATACTTAACTATTTATAATTATTACCAAAAAAATTGAGTGCAGAACTATTGATCTACACCCTTCAAATTATTTTTCGTATTTCTCTAATTCAATAACCATCTCTTTTGCCGCTGCTATAATTTTAGGCAAAGCATATTAATAATATTTTTAAAGATTATCTTTTCGAGAAAAAACTCTTGTCAAAAACTTTGTTTTTTAAATTCGATAAACACTTATTATAAATCTAAACTTCAAAATAACTTTCTAAAACCAATTTATTCTTTTAAAAGCGAAATATGGTGCCGCTAATTTATTAAAAAATATAGGATTAAAATAAGAAATATTAAAAAGATAAGATTATAATGCGCCCCCAAATAAGGTCATGTTAATAAGACCTATTTTATAAACTTTAATTCATTAAGATACCAACAAGGAAAAATATGAAACTCCGTTTTATTTTACCTGCTTTATTTCTAACGTTGCCTTTAACAATATATGCTCAAGACACCACATCTCAACCTCAGATGCAAACTACTGCAAACCCACCCATTTGCTTAATTGAAGGTACTCCTTCAGCAGAACACTATAAATCTATTAAACGTATTAAAGCCTCGAAAGGAACCTATGGTGGTTTTGAAGAAGTAAAACCTAAATTAGCGATCGTTGCTCGTAAATACGGTGCAGATGTGGTGATTAATTATCATCAAAGCCAAAGATTTGGTTTCTGGCCGTGGCGTATTGTTCGTCCAGTACTCACAGGAACTGCTGTGAAATGGAATACGCCTGTTGATTGTGCAACCTTAGGTGGAAAACAAATTTATTAATACAAAATGAAAAAAGCCCAACATCCTGTTGGGCTTTTT